>DEUP01000037.1:32754-50571 GCA_002362625.1 Clostridiales bacterium UBA3259 | reverse complement strand
CTGTCTGGCTCTGCTGAAAGCATCTGAAAATCTCCCCGACGCAAAGGCTCCAGCTCATGCCGCATGGCGATTGCCTTTTGGAAGAAGTCTCGAAGCTCGGTGTTGCCACCCTTCCAGGGCATAGGATGACGGTATTCGTCTTCTGTAATCCCCTGAACGCCCAGTTCATCACCGTAAAACACCGTCGGCATCCCTACAAAAGTCATCAGGAACAGGATAGAAAGCCTGTACAGTCTAACATCCCCATGGCACAGGGATAGGAAGCGACTGACGTCGTGACTGTCCAGCAGATTTAGTTGAGCAGGAACGGTTTGCACCCGATAGCGCATAAGCATATTGGTAATGCGGCCAGAAAAATCTTCCGCGTCAATGGCACCCTCAGCGAAAAACAGCTGACAGTGCTTGCGGAAATCGTAATTCATGGTGGAGTCGAACAGATCACCGTTAAGCCAGTGGCTCGCGCTTTCCCAGACCTCCCCGATCAGCAAAGCCTCAGGATTCACTTTCTTGACAGCATTCCGGAAAGCCCGCCAAAAGCCATCATCCACCTCGCTCGCCACGTCCAATCGCCATCCGTCAATGCCAAATTCTTTTACCCAAAACCGACCTACATTGCAGAAATAATCCCGCGCCTCCGGGTTTGCGGTATTGAGCTTTGGCATCATGCGCTCATAGGCAAAGCAGGCATAGGACGGATATTCATCCGGCGTTTCGGGTCGCTCCACCGGAAATTCCAGATGATAGAACCAATCCCGGTATCGGGACTTCTCCTGATTGCGCACCACATCGTCAAAGGCAAAAAAGTGCCAGCCGCAATGGTTGAATACGCCGTCGATAATGATGCGGATGCCAGCCCCATGAAGGGCCTCTACCATTTCCCGAAAGGCGGAATCTCCGCCAAAGCAGGGATCGACATGAAAATAATCCAGCAGATCATATTTGTGGTATTCTCCGGCGGCAAAGATCGGATTGACATACACACAGTTGATGCCGAGATCTATCAGGTAATCCACATTCTCCGAAATCCCTCTCAGGGTGCCGCCCAGCTTCCCTTTGACGCTCTGTCCCTGGAAGTCGAATTGTGCTGGTTCCCCGGAAACAAAGCGGTGGGAGGTGGCAAAACTGTCCGGAAAAATGTTATAGACCACTGCGTCATGTACCCAGTCCGGCACCCGGGCAATGTCTGCCCGATGGTTGAATGGGAGCTTAAAATATTGGGAGCGGTCATCCACAAGATGATCCGTAAACACATCCCCGTAATACAGGCGGATTTCCTTTCCATCGTCCAACTCAAAATAGTAATAGACCCGGTTATAGGGACTTAATACAATCACCTGCCAGTAATCGTGATACTGGTCGCTGGCAGCCACCGTCATGGGTACGGGAGTAAACAGAATAGGCGTTACACGGCAGGCGGTATCGCCATAATACAGCGTTACCTGTTTCAGATCCCCCCTGGCACAGCGCAGCCGGTAGACAATATGGTCTTCATCCAGCCCATGGCAGTATTCCGACATAGGGATATGCAGTACCGCGTCCAACTTCATCCCTTCACACCTCCCGCTGTTAAACCGGAAGTCATGTATTTCTGGCACAGGAAGAAGATGATCAGCACCGGGATGGAAACGGTGATGGATGCCGCCGCGAATACCGGCCAGGAGCCGGTCATTTCGGTTGCCTGGAGGGAGTTTAACCCGGCCGCCAAGGTGTACTTGCCCTCTCCCGTGAGGAAGGTTGTGGCGTAAATGTACTCATTCCAGACGTAAATCAGCACTTGCAGGGCAGTGGTAATGATGCTGGGTTTTGCCAGAGGCATGACGATTTTCAGAACCACTTGCAGGTCACTGGCTCCGTCTATCCGGGCTGCCTCCTCAATTTCCGCGGGGATGGTATCAAAGTACCCCTTGGTGTTCCAAAGGCTGAACACCGCCATGGTACCGGTGTACACCAGAATCAGACCGGTTCTGGTATTGACCAGGCCCATAGGCCGCAGCAGCCGGTAGATAGCGAACATGGACAGAATTGCTGGGAAGGAATTGAGAAGTACCAGGCATTTCAGAATGGTTTTACGCCCCGGAAAACGCCTCCGGGAAAAGCAGTAGGCGGCTGGCACCGCAGCAGCCAGAGACAGGATGACGGTGACAATGGCAAGAAATATGGTATTTTGGAACCATATGGCAATATTCTCCCCAAAGAAAACGCTTCTGTAGTTGGCTAAAGTGAAGTTCTTGGGAATAAAGGAAAAGTCGGAACTGAGCAGGCTGTTGGAACCATTAAAGGACACGCTCAGGGCATAGAGAATGGGAATCAGCGTCACAAAGCAGAGAAGAATAAACGCCAGATTCAGTGCGGTCAGACCAATGCCTTCTTTTTCTTTTCGCTTGTTCATCAGGCTTCCTCCTTCAGCTGGAATTTGGCGGAGAACACGATCAGCAAAACGAAAATGATAATGGAAATTGCGGAGGAGTAGCCATAATTGTTGGTGATGAAGGCATTCTCGTAAGCGTAGGTCAGAATGGTATGGAAGCCGGATCCGGTTTTTGCCCCCGCCTGCTGGGTCAGAAGGTACACCACATCAAACTGCTTAAAAGTAGTAAAAATTGTGATGATTACCGCCGGGGCGATAATGGGGCGCATAGCGGGGATGGTGATATACCGGGCCTGAGCCAGAGCACTGGCCCCATCCAGACGTGCACTTTCGTAGAAGCTTCGGTCAATGCTTTGCAAAGCTCCGTCCATAATCATAATCATGAAGGGCAGAGCCAGCCATAGATTAACCACCGTGCAGCAAATAAACGCGGACACATCAGAGGATAGCCACCGCACCGCAGTCAGGCCCAGCTTCTCCATCCACTGGTTCAGCAGACCGAACTGGGTATTGAACATCCCGGTTTTCCAAAGCAGAATTCCAACGTACCCGGGCATTGCCCAGGGAAACATGAGAATGGTCTTGTAGAGCTTACGCAGCCGCAGCTTTTTGATATTTAAGAGATTTGCCAAAGTGAAGGCAATAATCAGCTGCAATACCATATTCACAACGGTCCAGAGAATTGTAGCCAGCAGTGCCGACAAAAAGCCGGAATCGAATACGAAGAGAGCCCGGATATAGTTTTGCAGACCCACGATGGTGAAGTCGAACCAGTGGTACACATTCATGTTGGTCAGACTGACATACCCTGTATAGAGGATGGGAAAAACTACCATCAGGAAAATCAGCAGCAGAGACGGAGCAGACCAGGCGTAGGATTTGAGGATCTCCTTGCGTTTCTTATCCATAGAAATCCCCTTACTTCATACTGGCAATCAGACTGTTTGCCTGATCCAGAGCCGACTGGAAGCTAACGTCAATGTCCTTGCCGGATAGGTTAATATCGGTAAGCAGATTGCTGACCACAGTCCACATTACATCCATTTCCGGGATATTGGGCATGGGGACAGCGATTTCAGCGGTAGTACGCATGGCCTGAACCAATTCGTCTCCTGCCACCCGGGGGTCGTCATAGCAGCGGGAATTGGCGGGTGCGCAGCCGCTGGCCAGGGCCAGGGAGGTGCCAATGGCCGGATCTGTCAGGGCAGAAAGGAGCTTTTTTACCGCCTCTGTTTTCTTTTCGGCGGCGTATTTTAACACATGGATTCCCTGAACACCGGAATAAGGAGCCAGGGCCCGACCGGTGGAATCCACGGTGGGCATGGGCCCAATCCCCAGGTCAATTTCCGCCGCTCTGGCAGAAGGAACCATCCAGGGGCCGCCGATGGTAGCGTCGGCCTTTCCCTCCAAAAACAGCGTGTTTACGGTATTGTATTCCGTCTCCCCAGGCATCAGCGACACAAACTTTAAGTGATAGTCCAGAGCGTCCTTGACGGCCTGCGCGTCCGGGAAAGGGGTACCGGTTTCGTCAATAATGGAGCCGCCAAAGCCGTGAATCCAGGCCGCGGAATAGTAGGCAGTGCTGTGCTGTTCCACAAACCCATAACGCCCCCGGCCGGTGTTATTCTCCATGTAGGCATAGAGCTGCTCTGTAGTGGCGGGCACCTCCTCGTCCTGCATATAGCGGCGGTTGTACATAAACAGCAGAGTCTCAAAGTATAACGGCAGCTGGTACAGCGTATCCTTGTAAGTGGCGGCATCCAGGGTCATTGGGAGATAATCCGTCAGCACACCTTCTTCCGACAGCGGCTCCATAGGAGCCAGAATCCCCATTTCCGCAAAAACGCCAATCTTGTCATGGGCGAAAATAAATAAATCCGGAGCGGCGGAAGGGTCGTTGCCTACCAGCTTCAGCGAATCTGTCAAGCTGGTCTTTTTCTCAAAGACAATTTCCATTTCTGGCAAGGCTTGAGACAAATAGTCTTCCAACGCCGCAATCACCGGCTCCTCTTTATCATGCCAGATCACCAGCCGATTAGCCTCAGCGGGATTGACTGCCCCTCTGCCACAGGCTGTGAAACTCAGGAGCATGAGAAGCGCCAGTATCAGGGAAAAAAGTTTTTTCATACCAAACCTCCTTGTTGCGCAATGCGGGTACACGGTGACCGTGTACCCGCACATGGATTACTTCTTCTTTTTTGTAATGATAAGCGCTGCGCCGCCACCGATGACCAGAACTGCCGCAATGATACCGACAATCAGGCCGGTGTGATTTTCTGATGCCTCGGGCGCAGGCTCAGAAGCCGCCGGAACGGTGGGAGCGTCGGTTTCGGGCGGATTTGTTTCCACGGGCACAGGTGCCGCAGCAGGCTCCTCATAGCTGACAGAAGCGTTGTCAGGGTCGCTTACCACCACCCAAATATCCTTGCCTGCTTCCACAGACAGGTCAGTGGTCTGGACACTGCCCTCATTTCCGTTGATGATCACGGAATTGATCCAGCCGGGAGCTTCGATGGTGTACCAGTCGCCATCCTGGGTCAGAGCCTCTCCGGGCCAGGCAGTGAAAGCGTTGGTGCCGTCAGGGGCAGACCAGGCCCAGCAGCAGGGGTCAGCCCAGTCGCCGGGCACCTTGGCATGAATCGTGATGTTCTCCACAGCCTTGGCGGGGTCTTCGTAGCTTAATTCGTAGGTCAGGTCTTCGTAGACGGTGAGCCAAAGTTCTTTGCCTTCAACGGAAATGTCCTCGGTCTGAACCGTTCCTTCGTTTCCATTTACAATCAGAGAATTGATCCAAGTAGGAGCCTTGCCGGTGAACCAGCCATCCTCGCCTTCCTTCATTTCCGCACCGGGCCAGGCTTCAAAGGCGTTGGTGCCATCAGGTGCGGACCAGGCCCACATATTCACAGTTTTCCAGGACAGCGGAACATATGCGTGAACCACAAACTTTTCCACATATGTGGGAATCTCTCCCCGGAGCTGCGCTTCATAAGAGACAGAAGCCGCGCCGTCTTCCGCAACGGTGATCCAAGCTTCCTTACCAGCCTCCACCACAACGCCATCGGTTTGGACGGCAGCATCGGTGCCTTGGTTGGCATTTACAATCACGTTTTGGACAAAGCCCGGGACATAGATGTAATACCAGCCTTCCGCCAGGGGCTCCATTTCCTCTCCGGGCCAGGCGGCAAAGGCATTGGTGCCATCGTCAGCCCAGGCCCACAGGTTGGGAGCATCCCAGCCCTCAGGTACCTGAACCACAACGGGAATCATTTCTTTGTCTTCAGCGGCGAACGCCGTCAAGGACAATACGGACAGTATGAGCAGAACTGCGGTGAGCACAGCGATAGCCTTTTTCATGGTTTTCCCTCCTATTTATTGATCGCTGAACTCAATATAGCATTTGGCAAGAATACCGTCAAGAACATATTGAGAAACTAATTTCTTTATTTAGTATGTATTTTTTGCCATAATTTACATATCAATTTTCGTTAATTATAAATAATTTTTAACGCAGAAAAAGAGGGAAAACCACTTTCCCAAGTAAGACTTTACGAAACTGCTTTCGCATTTTGCATACACGCGTAGTGCTGGATCATTCGCTGCTGTCATCGGCTTTCCTGGCAGTATTCGTCAGTACTCCTTCGAATCAAAATCTCGTTTGTTTAAAAAATTTTGAGCGGCACTATCTTTTTAGTGCCTCCATCCGTTAAACTATATGAAAGCGCTTTTCATATGAAAGCCCAATAAAATCCTCCAATTTTATTGGGTTGACATCACACACCGGAGGGAGATGGTATTTTGGCCGAGGACACACAGCTGATCCGCAGGATGAAAAACGGGGACGAGGATGCCATTGACGAATTTGTACGGAAATACTACCCCCAGATCCTGCAATACTGCCGTCTCCACAGCCCCGACCTACATAGTGCCGAGGACATGACTCAGGAAACCTTTCTCCGGTTCTTCCGCACCCTGCCGAACTACCGGCACTACGGGAAGGCGGCAAACTACCTCTATGTCATTGCGGGAAACTGCTGCCGGGACGATTGGCGGCGGAGGAAGCCCCTTTCTCTGGAGGACGTTCCGGAACCCTCCAGGGAGGATATGGAGGAACTTGCCCAGGTGCGCCTTGCCCTATCCCAGCTTCCGGAGGAAGAGCAGGAGGTGGCCACCCTGTTCTTTGTTCAGGAACGCAAGCAAACAGAAATCGCCAAAACTCTCGGCATCGGTCTTCCCCTGGTCAAGTACCGGGTGGGAAGGGCCAGAAAGATGCTGAGGACACTACTCGGAGAGGAGGACAATCCATGAAGCTGAACATCCCCTGTGACGAAGAAAAAATCAAGGAAACCATTCTGCTTTCCAGGAAAGCCTATTATCAAAGCGAATCGGCGGCTCCCCTGCCCTGGTTTGACTTTTTCGTTCAGCAGGGCCGCTATATTCAAAAACGCTGGTGGCTCATGCAAGGAATCCTGCTTGCGGCGGTTCTTCTGCTGTTTTCCCTGTCAGGCACAACGGCGTATCTGCAAAAATGCCTTGGTGTGACGGCCCCCCTGTTTGTGGTGCTGACCCTGCCGGAGCTATGGAAAAACCGCGCCTGCGGCGCTATGGAGGTAGAGGGCAGCGCCTTCTATACCCTGCGGCAGATCTATGCCGCCCGGCTCAGCCTGTTTGTGGGGGTGGACTTTCTGCTGATCAGCGTCTTTCTTCTGGGGGTCTCTTATTTCTGGAAGCTGACCCTCTGGGAGATTCTGATATCCTTTGTTTTGCCCTTCAATGTAAGCTGCTGCATCTGTTTTCGGTGCCTGTACAGTGCCGGAACTTCCTCAGAGCTTTTCCCGATTCTGCTGTGTATGGCATGGACGGTGCTGTGGGGGCAGTTTGTGCTGATGGATAGCGTATATACGTCCATCTCCCCTCGGCTTTGGGCGGGGATGCTGGTGCTATCCACTGCGTTCCTAATCTACAGTGTCCTATGCGGACAGCGAAACTTAAGTCGTATATGGGAGAGAAAACCATTATGGAGCTGAAATTTACAAATTTAACCAAACAATTCGGGGATGTGACGGCGGTTCACAATGTGAGCCGTACCCTTACAAATGGGGTTTACGGCCTTCTTGGGGTCAACGGCGCAGGAAAAACCACCCTTATGCGAATGCTGACCACCCTCATTTCCCCCACCTCCGGAAAAATCACCTGGAACGGGAAGGATATCTTCCAAATGGACGGAGAATACCGGCGGCTGCTTGGGTACCTGCCCCAGGACTACGGATTTTACCCGGATTTCACCGTTCAGGATTACCTACAGTACATTGCCGCCTTGAAGGGACTGCGGCCCGGTGTGGCCAGCCAGCGAACAAAAGCGCTTCTGGGGCAGGTGGGCATGACGAAGGCCAGAGGCAAGAAGATGAAAACCCTCTCCGGTGGCATGAAACGACGGGTGGGCATTGCCCAGGCCATGCTGAACGATCCCAAAATTCTGATTCTGGACGAGCCCACCGCCGGACTGGATCCCAGCGAGCGGATCCGGTTCCGCAATCTCATCAGCGAGCTGAGTGAAGACCGGGTGGTGCTGCTATCCACCCACATTGTTTCGGATATTGAATACATTGCCGGGGAAATCCTGCTGATGAAGGACGGAGAAATCACCGTCTCCGGCACGCCTGAAGAGGTAATCGCCTCCATGCCCCTGAAGGTCTGGCGGTGCAGCGTCAAAAAAGAGTATGTGGATCACATGCTCCGCACCTATCCGGTGTCCAATGTCAAAACCGTTCCCGGCGGAGCGGAGCTTCGGGTTTTGTCCGCCACCCCGCCTAATCCCGGGGCCGTGGAGGAAACCGCCACACTGGAGGACGTGTTCCTCTACCATTTCGGAGAAAGAGCAGGTGACGACCATGGTACGCTATGAACTGAAAAAAATCCTGGGAACCACAGGTGGAAAAGTTGCCCTGGTGCTTATGGCAGCGGTGGTGCTGGTAACCTTTTGGTTTGCCGGGCCTTGTGTGGAATGGATCAATGAACAGGGCGAATCCGAAACTGGCTTTGCCGCCATCGCACAGCTTCGTCAGGCTAAAAAAGCATGGGCAGGGCCTCTTGATGAAGAAAAGCTGCAAGCGGTCATTCGGGAAAACCAAAGGATTAACGCCACACCAGAAGCCACGTCCAAGGATTATCATCAAAATGACATTGCCTATGGCTGGAAGCAAGGCTTTGCGGACATCCGTAATCTCCTCAACTACTCTTTTGCCGACGGCTACCGCTCCTACGACTACTATGTAGCGGATAGCATCACAGCTGAGGGAGTAAAAGACTTCTACCCAAACCGTGTAAAGCTGTTAAAGCACTGGCTGAACGATCCGTCAGATGCAGGATATTACCGGTTTAATGATGCAGAAAAGGACTTTCTCATAGCGAAGTACGAAAGCCTGGAAACCCCCATGAAATATAATTACATATCCGGCTGGGATTCTGCCAGCGAGCACAGTATTACCATTACCATGCTCTGCGCCATCGTCCTGGGCTACCTGATTGCGGGCATTTTCTCCAATGAATTTAAGTGGCGCTCGGACTCCATTTTCTTTTCCTCCCTCTATGGGCGAAATCAGGCGGTTTGGGCCAAGATCAAGGCAGGATTTCTTCTGGTGACATTGGTTTACTGGATCAGTATGTTTTCCTACAGCTTGCTTACCCTTACCTATCTTGGCTTTGATGGCTGGGACTGCCCCATTCAAATCACCAGATGGAAAAGTATGTATAACATCACTTATGGGGAATTGTACCTGTTGATTATACTGGGAGGCTATCTGGCAAATCTATTCATCTCGTTTCTTGTCATGTGGGTATCGGCAAAAACAAAAACCTCTCTGCTTGCCGTAACCATTCCCTTTGTGGTCTGTTTCCTTCCCATCTTTTTGCAGGATTTTGAAGAGGCAAAGATCATCGGAAAGCTTCTCTCCTTCCTCCCTGACCGGCTGCTCACCGTCAGCTATTCCGTGTCTTATCTGGATCTTCTTTCCATTGGGAAAACCGTTGTGGCTGTTTTGCCTGTCTGCTTCCTGCTGTACAGCATTCTCACCCTTCTGTTGGTTCCTGCCATGTACCGGACGTACCGACATAAGCAAATTTCATAACAAACACCGCCGCAGATGGATTTCTGCGGCGGCTCACGTTTCTGTCAGCAAACCGTCCAGGGGTAGCTTTCCGGCGGTTCCTTCGTAAACTCCATTTTCTCTCCGGTAGTTGGATGGGTAAAGCCGATTTTATGCGACCATAGGGCAATCTCGCAATCATCCTCCAGCACCGCGTACTTCCGCTCCCCCACCAGCGGCATTCCCCGGCTGGCAAACTGGACACGGATCTGGTGGGTTCTGCCGGTGTGCAGGCGAATCCGCACCCGGGACATATCCTGTGCCTTACAAACCACCTCGTAGTCCAGCACCGCCTCCTGTACGCCCTTTCCCGGCGCCTCCGTGACCATTGTCATCCGACGCGCTTTATCGCGATAAAGTAAATCCCGAAGGGTTCCCTGCTCTCCATCCGGGCAGCCATGGACAACAGCCAGGTATTCCTTGGAAAAGCCTCCCTCCCGGATCTGCCGGGACAGCTCCGAGGCGGCGGAAGCGTTCCTCGCCAGCACCATCACCCCGCTGACCACCCGGTCTAAACGGTGGACCGTGCGGATATCCGCCTTGGGGTCCTGAAGCGCCTCCCGGAGCAGGTCCGGCAGGCCCCCTGGTTCGTCGGTGGAGAGAACCCGGGCAGGCTTAATACAGACCAGGATGTCTTCATCCATATATAAGATTTCCATAGCTCCCTCCCGGCATTTTTCTATTATCCCAGCAGAAAATCACCCATAAAGCAAGAGGAAACGCCCTGCTTAGCTGGTAGAGCGTTTTTTCCCAAATGCAAAATAATAGGCTGCCCCACAGATCGGCAACGCACCCAGGCCATCCAGGACAGAGTGCTGCTTGACAAACACCGTAGACATGGCAATCAGCGCCACCAGTACCCCAATGGCGATCCGCGTCCATGGAGAGCGGATGGTCTTACAGTGCAAAGCCGCCGCCAGAACCGCAAACGCGCCAATCACATGCTCCGATGGAAATACGCCGCAGTTATCATCCACAGTATATATAAATCCCATCACCCGGGTCAGGAAATTATCCCTGGGGAAAACCTCCGGGCGAAGCTCCTGGCAGGACGGAAACAGCACAATTATGATGGTGGAGATGGTCATGGAAATGACCAGAAATTTCGTATACCGTTTGCAGGTGTCCACATCAAAAATGGCCGTATACAGGTGCATTCCCACAATCACCACATACCAGCTGGCATAAAAGATCAGGAACCACTCACAGAAGGGAATGTGATCATCCAGGGCGCAGTGGATCACAGTATAGCCCGCTGCCGGAGTTAAACTCTCCAAAATGCGGTAACGGACAAGATACACAAGCCAGAACAGAAGCCACAGAAAATGGCGGTACTGGGGCGTTCCCAGCTTATTCAGGCGAAAATTCCGGATATCCACCTCCGGCTTCGGATGCTTCACACACACCATCTCTTTTCTTCCCTCAACATGGAAAGCAGTATACCATGAAGGTCTGAACGAAGCTGAAACAATTTATTGCAAAATTGTAAACGATACGACGGACTGAAAAATCATTCTTCCTCTTGCTTTTCCCGGTAAGCTTCCGGCAGTTCTCCTTCGCCGCCCATGAGGGCGGTCATTTCCTCGATCCGCTCCAGAGGGAAGGGCGGGTTGGTCAGCGGCTTCAGGGCGATGGACATGAGCTTCATGGGGTTATCGTCTGCCAGAACCCGGTTGGAGCTGAACTCGCCGCACCGGCGGCAGCGGTGGATAATGGCCCACTCCCCTTTTCCCCGGACCCAGACCGCCACCGGCTCCATGAGCCCACCGCAGTCGTTCTCCCGGTCTCCCGGCTCAATGTCCACGTGGAGGCTGCATAAGCAATTGGGACAGTGGTTCCGATGGTCGCTGCCCGCTCCGGCGGGAACAACCAATCGGCCGCAGTTTTTGCAGGTGAAGGATTCGTCGCAGGCGTGGTTTTTATAATAGCCCTTTTCGTACTGTCTGCGTTTGTTTTCACGATTCATGTGTTTTCCTCACTTTTGAATACCAGCAGCTTGCTGGCCACGTAATTGAGTACCACTACCAGGACGCTGACAACCAGCTTCCAGATGTTGCCGTTCCAGTGGAGCAGGTCAACGGTGACAAACAAAATTGCCGTCTCCAGAATGCCCGATGCCAGACGGCAGCTGACAAATTTCGTCAGCTCCGGAATGACCGTCTGACGTGACCAGTTGCGGCTTTTGAAGACAAAGGGCTTGTTGGTCAGATAGGCGAAGGCCACCGCCGCAACCCATGCAATGGCATTGCTGAAGGCTGCGGACAAATGAAGCAGATTGTAAACCGGAAGATAGACCAGATAGTTGACCACCGTGGTCAAAACTCCGAAAAACAGATAGGTTACAATGTCCCAATGGCTGCGCGCCAGGGACTTCAGCTTTTGCAGCACAGAATTCTCCTCCAAATCAGAAGCCCAGGTCTTCCCCTACCAGAATCACCTTGATCCGCCCCGCGGGACGGCAGTGTCTTGTAATCAGAATTTGGTTGCAGATGCACTGTGGGCTTTTGCAGTCGCCGCAGACACCGGTCACATTGCAGGGAGTCTGAACGGAGAACCGCTGGGAATTCATAGGCGCTGCCACAGCTCTGGCCCGGGTCACGGCGTCTTCCAGGGTGGCGCAAACCTTATTCATTCCCGCAATCACAATCACGTGGTCCGGGCCGTACACAATGGCCGCCACCCGGTTGCCGGTGCCGTCGATGTTCACCAGCTCCCCGTCCAGGCTCATGGCGTTGGTGCCGGTGAGGAACACCTGGGCGAGCATGGCCTGCTTCATCAGGGCTGTCTTTTCCTCGGGAGTTTTCCCGGTGTCCCGGTCAATGGAACGGTAATTTCCTTTGCGAACGGCGCCCACGAGGCCGATTTCCTCGGCACTGGCACAGCCGCCCCAGCCAACGGTCGCACCCTCCGGAATCAGGCTCAGGGCCTGACGAAGGGCGTCTTCCCTTCTGGCGCAGTAGAAGGCGTCAAAGTGACGGCTGCGGAGATTCTTCAGCAGCACCTGGGCACGCTTTTCATAATAGGCAGATTTTGGGGTATTCATAAGCAGTTCTCCTTTTTTAATAGAACAACAGATCGGAATAGGTGGGATAGGGCCAGTAGGCTTTATCGGTAATGGTTTCCAGAATGTCCGCTTCCGTCCGCAGACTGGTCATCTCCGCCGTAATGGTGTCATGGTAGTATCGGGCAGCGCTGGCCGGGTCCTTGGGAACACAGGTCAGGGCTTTTTTCAAATCGTAGATGGCGTCATACAGGGCGTCCGTATGGATGGAAAGATCCGCGATCATGGCGTTCTCTGCCTTGCAGGCCGCGCCGATCTTTCCCTTTGCGTTTACGGTATCGCACAGGGCATGGGTATAGCGGAGTGCCGCGGGCAGAATCTGATGCTGGGCCATGTCCACCATGGTCCGGGCCTCAATGTTCACAATCTTATTGTAGGATTCCAGATGAATGACGTGCCGCGCGCGGAATTCCGTCTCGGTAAAAATACCCCGGCGGGTAACAAGATCGATATTCTTGGGCTGGATATAGGTGGGGAGGGCGTCGGCAGCGGAGGGGAAGTTGCTCAGGCCCCGTCTTTCCGCTTCCCGCTTCCACTCGTCGCTGTAGCCGTTGCCGCCAAAGATAATCCGGCTGTGATCTGTCAGGGCTTTGCAGACCAGGGTTTGCAGGGCGGCATCGAAGTCCTCCGCCGTTTCCAGCACGTCGGCAAACTTCCCCAGCTCCTCCGCCATGATGGTATTGAGGGCGATGTTCGGCCCGGCAATGGACTGAGACGAACCCAGCATACGGAACTCAAACTTATTGCCTGTAAAGGCCAGAGGGCTGGTACGGTTGCGGTCTGTGGTGTCCTTGGGAATGGCGGGCAGCACGTCAACACCAATGCGGAGCATACTCTTTTCCGGCTCGATGTAGTTGGTGCCGTCAATGATGGAGCGAATAATGGCGCTCAACTCATCTCCCAGGAAAATGGAGATAATGGCGGGAGGGGCTTCACTGGCTCCCAGGCGATGGTCGTTGTTGGCGGTGGCTACCGTGCAGCGGAGGAAGTCCTGATATTCGTCCACACCGGCAATAAAGGCGGCCAGAAACACCAGGAACTGGGCGTTCTGGTTGGGCGTCTTTCCGGGACTGAACAGGTTCTTACCGCCGTCCGTGGAGAGGGACCAGTTATTATGCTTGCCGGAGCCGGCTACGCCGGCGAAGGGCTTCTCATGAAGCAGACACACCAGATTGTGCTTGGCTGCGCACTTTTTCATAATGGCCATGACAATCTGGTTATCGTCGCAGGCCTTGTTCACATCGGTGTAAATGGGAGCCATCTCATGCTGGCAGGGCGCGCCCTCATTATGCTTGGTCTTGCTGGGAATGCCCAGCCTCCACAGCTGTTCGTCCAGATCCCCCATGAAGGAGGCCACCCGGGTGCGGATGGTGCCGAAATAATGGTCGTCCAGCTCCTGTCCCTTGGGCGGCTGGGCGCCGAACAGGGTACGGCCGGTGAGGCGTAAATCCTCCCGCTGGGCATACAGATCCTTGGGAAGCAGAAAATACTCCTGCTCCGCGCCCACGTTTGCGATCACCCGTTTTGTCTCGTTGTCGCCAAACAGCCTCAGAATCCGGACAGCCTCCCGGGAGACTTCATCCATGGAGCGCAGCAGAGGCGTTTTCTTATCCAGGGATTCTCCGGTGTAGGAGAAGAAGCAGGTGGGAATATACAGGCTTCCGTCCCGGACAAAGGCGCAGGCCGTGGGATCCCAGGCGGTGTAGCCTCTGGCCTCAAAGGTGGCCCGAAGACCGCCGGATGGGAAGGAGGAAGCGTCCGGCTCTCCACGAACCAGCTCCTTGCCGGAAAATTCCATAATCACCTTCCCGTCGCCGGTGGGAGTGATGAAGGAATCGTGCTTTTCCGCGGTGATGCCGGTCATGGGCTGGAACCAGTGGGTATAGTGGGTAGCGCCCTTCTCCGTGGCCCAGAGGCGCATGGCCTCCGCGATGTCGTTGGCAACGTCCAGAGGCAGCTGCTTGCCGGTGGCAATGCACTCCTTCCAGCCACAGTAGGTAGCTGGCGGCAGTCGCTGTTTCATGGTTGCCTCATTAAAAACATCGCTGCCAAAGATCTCGGGAACATTCAGGAGCTCACTCATGGCAAAATTCCTTTCCGAATCAAAATGAAAGATAAAAGCAGATGCTTTGCAAGATGGTGTTCTCAGAAAAAATCAGCCTATCCGTACCGGAAACCCCGGGGGCTTTCCCGCAAAAGGCCAATTTTACGGCAATATATACTAAGATTGTAGTAAACATTTATGGAAATTGCAAGAAGTGAAACTGTGCAAAAAAGGCCCGTTTCCGTCCATCCTTTTGTACAATTCTCCGATTTCCAAAGAAAGTGTCCGCAAAAATGAATTTTTGGTCATTTGGATATTGCAATTCCCCCCCCTTGAGCATATAATATGCCCAGTAAAGCTTAGAAACCCCCGAAAGGATGATGGACGTGATACCCTATTCTTGCATGACAAAGGCCCAGCTGGAGGCAGAGTACCAAAAGGCCCTGGCGGATTTCACGGATTGTAAAGCCCAGGGATTGAATTTGAATATGGCCCGGGGCAAGCCGGCAAAGAAGCAGCTTGATCTGGTCAGCGATATGCTTACGACCCTGCAGACCCCGGAGGACTGCTTTGACGGCACCATTGACTCCCGGAACTACGGCGAGCTGGCCGGTCTTCCCTCTGCCCGTGCTTACTGGGCGGATTTTCTGGGCTGCAAGCCTTCTGAGATCTTCGTTGGCGGTGCGGCCTCTCTGAACATGATGTGCGACGTTGTTTCCCGGGCTTATACCCACGGACTATTACACAGTGACCGTCCCTGGTGCAGGGAAGAAAAGGTGAAGTTCCTCTGTCCCGCCCCTGGCTATGACCGTCATTTCCAGATCGGTGAATTTTACGGCGCGGAGCTGATCTATATTCCCATGACCCCTACCGGCCCGGATATGGATATGGTGGAGGAATATGTAAAGGATCCCCAGGTAAAGATGATCTGGGTGGTACCCAAGTTCAGTAACCCCACCGGCATCATCTTCAGCGATGAGACCATCGCCCGGTTTGCGAATTTGAAGCCCGCGGCCCCTGACTTCTCCATCATCTGGGACAACGCTTACAGTGTCCATGAATTCGAGGGCGAATATACCCCCTTCCCGGACATCATTTCCATGTGTGCCGAGGCGGGAAATCCAGACATGATCTTCGAATTCGCTTCCACCTCTAAGATCACCTTTGCCGGCGGCGGCATCTCCTGCATGGCTGCCAGCGAAGCGAATATTGAGTACTTCACCGGCATCTTCGGCGTGCAGATGATCTCCTATGATAAGGTCAATCAGCTTCGCCACGTCAAGTATCTGAAAGACAAGGCGCATACCCTGGAAATCATGCAGCGCCACGCCTCTGTGATGGCCCCCAAGTTCCGTGTTGTGGCTGACTACTTAAACCGGGAGATCCGGCCCCTGGGAATTGCCAGCTGGACGGATCCCAAGGGCGGCTACTTTGTCAGTCTGGACGCCATGCCCGGTACCGCTAAGCGGGTTTGGAGCCTGTGCAGGGAGGCTGGCGTCACCCTGACAAATGCCGGTGCCTCCTTCCCCTACCGCTATGATCCCCAGGACACCAACCTCCGTATCGCGCCCAGCCTGCCACCTGTGGAGGAGCTGGAAAAGGCTATGTCCGTGCTGTGCGTCTGCCTGCGGCTGGCTGCTCTGGAAAAGCTTCTTGGCAAAACGGTCGCGTAAAGGAAAATCCCTTCGTTTATCTAAAATTCCCATTGGCGTTTTTCCAGTGGGAATTTTTTTGTGCCGGATAATCCATACGGATACATATAAAGTCCATATGGCTCCCCTGTCAAGCGCTGTCGCTGCCGAAGAAATCCGGGCATTTTTGTATAAAATAACAAATATGATTTATTTTTTACGAAGGAATTGATTTTCTATCCAATTTTCGGTATTATATATTATATCATAAGCTTGCCAAAAGAGAACTTATGAGGTTTATGTAACCAAGGGAGGATAAAACCAATGAATGATTTGCAGAAACAGGTCGGCGAAATCGGCGTTGTGCCGGTCATTAAGCTGACCAATCCCCAGCGTGACGCTGGTCCTCTTTCTGACGCCCTGTGCGCCGGTGGTGTTCCCGTTGCTGAGATCACCTTCCGTGCTGCCGGTGCTGACGAGGCAATGAAGATCATGCTGGAGCGGCATCCCGAGATGCTGGTAGGCGCTGGTACCGTTCTGACCACCGAGCAGGTGGACAAGACCATCGCCGCTGGCGGTAAGTTCATCGTTACCCCCGGTCTGGATCCCGAGATCGTCAAGTACTGCCAGGAAAAGGGCATCACCTGCTTCCCCGGCTGCACCACTCCTACTGATTACCACACCGCTTACAAGCTTGGTCTGGAGGTTCTGAAGTTCTTCCCCGCTGAGCAGTCCGGCGGTCTGGCCAAGATCAAGGCCATGTCCGCTCCCTTCGGCATGTTTAAGGTCATGCCCACCGGCGGTATCAGCCTGAAGAACCTGGCTGAGTACTCCGCCTGCCCCGTGATCGTTGCTTGCGGCGGCTCCTACATGTGCCCCGATAAGCTCATTCAGGCGGGCGCCTGGGATGAGATCACCGAGCTGTGCCGTAAATCTGTGGAAATCGTCAAGGAGGCTAGAAAGTAATGGCAAAGATTGTAACCTTTGGTGAACTGATGGTTCGTTTGCAGCCCTTTAACTATGAGCGCTTTGTTCAGGCATCCAGCGTGGAATTCACCTTCGGCGGCGGCGAAGCCAATGTGGCCGTTTCCCTGGCCAACTATGGCATGGATGTCGCCTTTGTAACCAAGCTGCCCGCCCATGCCATCGGCCAGGCTGCCGTGAACTCTCTGCGCCGCTACGGCGTGGACACCTCCCTGATCGTCCGGGGCGGCGACCGTGTGGGCATCTACTACAACGAGAAGGGTGCCTCTCAGCGTGGCAGCGTCTGCATTTATGACCGTGCCAATTCCGCCATTCAGCTGGCTTCCCGGGAGGATTTCGACTGGGACAAGATCTTCGACGGCGCCCAGTGGTTCCACTTCACCGGCATCACTCCGGCTCTGGGCCCCAACGTTGTGGATATCTGCATCGACGCCTGCAAGGCTGCCAAAGCCCGGGGCATTAAGATTTCCTGCGACCTGAACTACCGTGGTAAGCTGTGGACCCGTGCCCAGGCCCGGGAGGCCATGACCGAGCTTGCTCAGTACATCGACGTGTGCATCAGTAACGAAGAGGACGCCAAGGACGTG
>DEUP01000037.1:0-32454 GCA_002362625.1 Clostridiales bacterium UBA3259 | reverse complement strand
CAAGGACGTGTTCGGCATCGAGGCTGAGGCCACCGATATCTACGGCGGCACTC
Organism: Clostridiales bacterium UBA3259; assembly: GCA_002362625.1. Next base: position 32,401 of record DEUP01000037.1, on the reverse strand, counting down.
TGAACCACGAGGGCTACAAGTCCGTTGCCAAGCAGCTGGCTGACAAGTTCGGCTTTGAAAAGGTTGCCATCACCCTTCGTGAGAGCCACTCCGCCTTCGATAACGGCTGGTCCGCTATGCTCTACGACGGCGAGAACTACTGCTTCTCCAAGAAGTACGATCTGCACATCATCGACCGGGTTGGCGGCGGCGACTCCTTCGGCGGCGGCCTGATCTATGCCCTGATGAATGGCAAGGATACCCAGGCGGCGGTTGAGTTCGCCGTAGCGGCTTCCGCGCTGAAGCACTCCATCGGAGGCGACTACAACATGGTCACCGTTCCCGAGGTGGAGAAGCTGGCCGGCGGCGACGGCAGCGGCCGTATCCAGAGATAATCCCCTCTATTAAATCATCTGATCCCCTTAGCCTGTGCTAAGGGGATCTTTTCATATGGAATTTAAGTGTACATTTGAACGATGGAAGCCGCCACATCCTTTTTGGAGAGGCAGCAGTCCATGGCCTGTTTTTCAATATGGTGGTGTGCCTCCGCCTCCGTCATGCTCCGCTTCTCAATGAGAAGCCACTTGGCCCGGTTCACCATACGGATCTCTTCCATCTTCTCCTCCACCGTCAGCGTCTTGGTTTCCAGCCTGCGCAGCCGCTCCCTGGCGGCTGCCATCCATTTCAGGCCCTGCTTCAGAGTCTGCGACCCAACAGGCAGCTGGACGGTGAATACGCCATAAGGCTGCACCTTGGCATTGACCTGCTCATAGGAATCCCCTTTGAGCAGGAGCAGAACCACACAGCCGGTTTTTTCACTGGTGTCAATGGCAAATCGGATTCCCATATCATCGGGCAGCGGCGGGTGGATGATTACAAAGTCATACTGCTTTGCCAGCATTTCCCGTCTGGCCTGCGCAATGCTGCCGGCATAGCTCACAGGAAAATACTCGGAATACGGAAGCATAGCCGAAACGGCATCTTTGACCTTCTGAAGGGATGATACTACCAGCACGCTGTATGTTTGCTCACAAAAAACCATAATGCTCCCTCCTTCCCGGGTTTCTGGCCGCCATCAGACGGATCACCTCTCACAGAAATACTGGATCAGAGATTCCGGCAGATGCTCCCGGATAAATTCGCTGGACATGGCTGCCTTCGCGGCGTAATTTCGGGTCAGAGGCAGTGTTTCCAGGCCCCACAGATCCTTGGGAGACGCGGTATAAAGGTTCACATTGGATTTTTGCGGAAGGGCTATGTTGTTGATTATGCCGTCCAAACCTGCCCAGATCAGCAGAGCAAAGGCAAGGTAAGGATTCGCGGAGCAATCGGCGCTGCGAAGCTCAAACCGACGGTATTCTCCATCCGCCGCGGGAACACGAATCAGCTGAGAGCGGTTGTTATTGGACCAGGAAATATACTTTGGCGCCTTACAGGAACCAAGACGCTGATAGGAGCGGTCGGTGGGATTGAGAAACAAGGTCATATCTCCGATATGCTTCAGAATGCCGCCCATGGTGCGGTGCATGACCACTTCCCCGCCCCCCTGAACGGAAACGTTGATATGAAATCCACTGCCGGCACATTCCTGCAGGGGCTTGGGAGAAAAGTCCGCGTATAGGCCGTTTCTCGCCGCAATGGTCTTTACCACGGTGCGGAAGGTCACCGCGTTGTCCGCCGCGCTCAGGGCATCGGAGTAACGGAAGTCAATTTCATTCTGTCCGGGGCCTTCCTCGTGGTGGGAAGATTCCGGTTTAATCCCCATCTGTTCCAGAGTCAGGCAGATCTCCCGGCGGATGTTCTCGCATTTATCCTCCGGAGATACATCCATGTAGGTTGCCTGATCGTAGGGGACGCGGGTAGGCTCCCCATTTTCGTCCAGCTTGAACAGGTAGAATTCCAGCTCCGAGCCAAAGGAAAAGGCATAGCCTACCCTGGCCGCGTCCGCAACCGCCCTTTTCAGCAACTCCCGCGTGTCGTGAATAAAGGGCGTTCCATCCGGGTGGGAAACGGAGCAGAGCATCCGAACCACCCGTCCACTCTCCGGCCGCCAGGGCAGGATGGTAATGGTGGAAGGATCCGGATGCAAAAAGAGGTCAGAGTGCACCTCGTCTCCAAAGCCCGCAATGGCAGAACCGTCAATGGCAATGCCGTAGTGGAATGCCCGTTCCAGTTCGTGGGGCATAATGGAAATGTTTTTCTGACGCCCCAGAACGTCACAGAACGCCATCCGGATAAACTTGACATCCTCTTCCTGAATATATTGCATCACTTCCTGTGGTGTATAATTCATGATAACCCCCGCTTTCCGTATTTTTTCTACACTGTGTATAGTGTAAACCTTCTTCAGCGCTCTGTCAATATGTACAAGTGCCTAAAACTTTTTTGTGCAAGATGTTGACAAACTGGAATTTGTGGTGTAGAATGCATCCCGTAAAGGCAAGGACGTCTTTGGGCCATAGGCTCTTGGACGTTTTTGCCCTTTTTTTGCGTTCCGGCGTGTGTTTACAGAAAAAATCCTGGGGGAGAACCGCTAAAGCGGTTCTCCCATGGGCCAGTTTAGGAGGAGATCATATGTGTTCCATCATCGGCTATTGCGGAACTCCCCAAGATATGCAGGCATTCAAAGCGTGCTTTCAGCGTACCCTTTCCCGCGGCCCGGATGATTCCCGGATCATCCAGGCGGGCAGCGGCCTGCTGGGCTTTCACCGGCTCTCTATCATGGGCCTTCACCCGGAGGGTATGCAGCCCTTCCTGCTGAACGGAAGCGCCGTGGTTTGCAACGGCGAGATCTATGGCTTTGAAAAATTCCGTCAGACTCTTTCCAGGGAATACCATTTCAAAAGCGAATCCGACTGCGAGGTGCTGCTGCCTCTGTATGAAAAATACGGAACGGATATGTTCGCCATGCTGGACGCGGAGTTTGCCTGCATCCTCTATGACGGAGCAAAGGATCGGTTTGTAGCCGCCAGAGACCCCATTGGCATCCGCCCTCTTTACTATGGCTATGATGAAAAAGGCGTGATTGTCTTTGCCAGCGAGCCGAAAAACCTGATGGGACTGGTAGGCGAGGTTCTCCCCTTCCCTCCCGGGCACTTCTACGCGGACGGAACGTTCACCCGCTACTGTGATATTGCCGCCGTGGAACGCTATTGTTATGATGATCTGGAAACGGTTTGCGGAAACATCCGGGAAAAGCTTATCGCCGGCGTGCGCAAGCGTCTGGTGGCCGACGCCAAAGTGGGCTTCCTCCTGTCCGGCGGTCTGGATTCCTCTCTGGTGTGCGCCATCGCGGCCAGAGAAAGCAGGGAGCCGATCAAGACCTTTGCCATCGGCATGAGCGGGGATGCTATTGATTTGAAATATGCCAGGCAGGTGGCAGAATTCCTGGGCAGCGATCACACTGAGGTCATCATCTCCCGGGAGGATGTGCTGGATGCGCTGGAAACCGTTGTGGAGCTGCTGGGCACCTATGACATCACCACCATCCGGGCAAGCATCGGCATGTATCTGGTCTGCAAATACATCCACAGGGAGACGGATATCCGGGTGCTGCTCACCGGCGAAGTATCCGACGAGCTGTTCGGCTACAAATACACGGACTTCGCTCCCTCCCCCGAGGCCTTTCAGGAAGAGGCCCAGAAGCGTGTCCGGGAGCTTCACATGTACGACGTTCTCCGGGCAGACCGGTGCATCAGCGTCAATTCCCTGGAGGCCCGGGTGCCCTTTGGGGATCTGGACTTCGTGAAATACGTCATGGCAATTGATCCTGAGAAAAAGGTGAATGTCTACAATATGGGCAAATACCTGCTGCGCCATGCCTTTGAGGGCCTGGGCTATCTTCCTGATGACATCCTCTGGCGGCAGAAGGCTGCCTTCTCGGACGCGGTAGGCCATTCCATGGTAAACTATTTGAAGCAGTTCGCGGAAAGCCGCTTTACAGAGGAAGAATATGAAGCCAAACGCATGGCATATTCCTATGCCCAGCCCTTTACAAAGGAATCCCTGCTGTACCGTCTAATTTTCGAAAAATATTATCCCGGCCAGGCCCAAATGATTGCCGGGTTCTGGATGCCCAACCCCAGCTGGGAGGGCTGCAAGGTAAACGATCCCTCTGCCCGTGTGCTTTCCAACTACGGTGCCAGCGGAGAATGAGAAAAAAGGTGGATGTAAATGAACGAGCAAAGCAATCAGCCGGAAAAGATCCTGGTGCTGGACTTCGGCGGCCAGTATAATCAGCTCATCGCCCGCCGGGTGCGGGAGCAAAACGTCTACGCGGAAATCAAATCCTGTCATAAGATTACCCTGGAAGAAATTTCCCGCGCCGGGTATCAGGGCATCATCTTCACCGGCGGCCCCAACAGTGTATATGATGAAGCCTCTCCCCATTATGATTCCGGGATTCTGAAGCTGGGCATCCCGATTCTCGGCATCTGCTACGGGGATCAGCTCATGGCCTGGATGGCCGGCGGCCAGGTAAAGCAGGCGGAAAGCAGCAGTGAATACGGAAAGACAATGCTCCATGTGGAGGATAATCCCCTGTTCCGGGGCATTCCCCACACCTCCAGCTGCTGGATGAGCCATACGGACTTCATCTCCCAGCCTCCCGAGGGGTTCCGGGTCATTGCCAAAACGGAGAAATGCCCCTGCGCCGCCATGTGCGACGAAAGCCGAAAGCTGTACGGCGTCCAGTTCCATCCGGAGGTTACCCATACCGCCTACGGCGTTCAGATGCTGAAGAACTTTCTCTTTGACATCTGCGGCTGCACGGGTCAGTGGAATATGGGGGACTTCGTTGAAAAGAAGATCCGGGAATACCGCCGGGAGCTGACGGGAAAAAAGGTGCTGTGCGCCCTCAGCGGCGGTGTAGACAGCGCCGTGGCCGCCGTTCTCATGCACAGGGCCATCGGCGATAACCTGACCTGTGTATTCGTGGACCATGGCCTGCTTCGCAAGAACGAGGGCGACTGGGTAACGTCCATCTTCCGGGGGAAATTCGGCATGAACCTGGTTCGGGCCAATGTGCAGGAGCGGTTCCTCCGGAAGCTGGAGGGCGTGACGGAGCCGGAACGGAAGCGGAAGATTATCGGTGAGGAATTCATCCGGGTCTTCGAGGAGGAGGCTCGGAAGCTGGGCAAGGTGGAGGTTCTGGTGCAGGGCACCATCTACCCCGACGTAATCGAAAGCGGTGCGGGAGATGCCAGCACCATTAAGAGCCATCACAACGTAGGCGGCCTGCCTGATGTTATGGAATTTAACCAGATCGTGGAGCCTCTCCGGGATCTGTTCAAGGACGAGGTGCGCAAGGTGGGTCTGGAGCTGGGCATTCCGGAGGAGCTGGTATATCGTCAGCCCTTCCCCGGCCCCGGTCTTGCGGTGCGGATCGTAGGCGCGCTCACCAGGGAAAAGCTGGAGGTTCTCCGTGAGGCGGACGCCATTTTTCGGGAGGAGCTGGAAAAAAGTCCCGCGAAGTCCATAGCAAGTCAATATTTCGCGGTACTCACCGATACCCGCAGCGTGGGCGTCATGGGAGATATGCGCACCTACGGCTACTGCATCGCCCTGCGGTGCGTGACCACAGATGATTTTATGACCGTGGACTGGACGCACATCCCCTATGCGGTTCTGGAAAAGGCCAGCAGTCGGATCACCGGCGAGGTTCCCGGTATCAACCGGGTGGTATATGACATCACCAGCAAGCCCCCGGCGACTGTGGAATGGGAATAAGGAAGGGAGAAAAGGTATGTGTGGAATCGTTGGATATACCGGAGGGCAAAACGCGGCGCCTATGCTGCTGGAAGGCCTGAGAAAGCTGGAATACCGCGGCTATGATTCTGCCGGTATTGCCGTAACCCATGACGGCAGTATCTCCATCAGCAAGGCAACGGGCAGAATCGCCGGTCTGGCGGAAAAAACCGAGGACGGCAGGCTCCTTCCCGGCACCACCGGAATCGGCCATACCCGCTGGGCCACCCATGGCGCGCCCACGGAGCCGAACGCCCACCCCCACGCCAGCAATGACGGAAGATTTGCCGTGGTGCATAACGGGATTATTGAAAACTATATGGAGCTTCGGGAAGAGCTGACCCGGAAGGGCTACCGCTTTGAAAGTGAAACCGATACAGAGGTGGTGGTTCACCTTGTGGAAATGTATTACCAGGGGGATTTGAAGCAGGCCGTGATGCGCACCTCCGCCAGGCTTCGCGGCTCCTACGCCCTGGGCATCATCTGCGCCGATGAACCGGACACCATCTTTGTCGTCCGGGAGGCAAGTCCTTTGATCCTGGGTGTGGGCATTGGCGAAAATTTCTTCGCTTCCGATGTAACGGCGCTGGTCGCCTATACCAGAAATGCCATTTATCTGGAGGATGGGGAGTTTGCCGCCCTGACTCCCAATTCCGTCACCGTCTTTAACTGCACCGGCCAGCCAGTCAATAAGCCCTTCACCCGGATCACCTGGGACGTTCAGGCGGCGGAAAAGGGCGGCTATGAGCATTTTATGCTTAAGGAGATCATGGAGCAGCCCCGGGCGGTAAAGGCCGCCATGGCACCCCGGATCCAGGAGGGCGAAATTGTTCTGGACGACCCGACCCTTTCCCTGGACGGAATCCGCAATATCTGCATTACCGCCTGCGGCTCCGCCTATTACGCCGGCTTCGCCGCGAAATACGCCATCGAAAAGCTGTGCCGGCTTCCTGTGGAGGCAGAGCTGGCCAGTGAGCTGCGCTACGGGGACACCATCCTGGATGAACACACCCTGCTCATTGTTCTCTCCCAGTCCGGTGAGACGGCGGACACCATTGCCGCTCTCCGGGAAGGCAAAAAGCGCGGGGCCAAAACCCTGGCCATCGTCAATGTGGTGGGCAGCACCATCGCCACCCTTGCCGACCACTGTCTGTATACCTGGGCCGGCCCGGAAATCGCCGTAGCTACCACCAAGGGATATACCACCCAGCTCACCGTACTGTACCTGTTCGCCCTGTATGCCGCGAAAAAGCGCCATACCATTGACGATGCCCAATATAAAAAGCTGCTTTCCGCCCTCAAAGCCATCCCCAGGCAGATGCAGCAGGCCCTGGACATGAACCCGAATATTGCCCAGCTTGCGAAAAAATATCACAGTGCCCATTCCATGTTCTTCATCGGGCGCAACACGGACTACGCCGTTGCCCTGGAAGGGGCGCTGAAAATGAAGGAAATTTCCTACATCCACGCGGAGTCCTATGCCGCCGGAGAGCTGAAGCACGGCACCATTGCTCTGATCAGCGAAGGTCAGCCCGTGATCGCCCTGTGCTGCAACGAGGCGCTGATGGAAAAAACCATGAGCAACATCATCGAGGTCAAGGCCCGGGGCGCGGAGGTTCTGGCTCTGGTTCCCAAAAATGCGCAAAAGGTTCTGTCCCTGGCAGACGATATCCTGTTTGTCCCTAAGGTAAACGCCTGCTTCAGCGCGGCGGTGGAAATCGTGCCCCTGCAAATGCTTGCCTATTATGTGGCCAAGGAAAACGGCTGCGATATCGATAAGCCGAAAAATCTGGCGAAATCCGTTACCGTAGAGTAAAGGAGAAGAGAGAATGACAAAGTATATTTTTGTAACAGGCGGCGTTGTATCGGGCTTGGGAAAGGGCATTACCGCCGCGTCTCTGGGCAGGCTGTTAAAGTCCAGAGGCTTGAAGGTGGCAGCCCAAAAGCTGGATCCCTACATCAACGTGGATCCCGGCACCATGAGCCCCTACCAGCACGGCGAGGTCTATGTTACCGAGGACGGCGCGGAAACGGATCTGGATCTGGGCCATTACGAGCGGTTTATCGACGAGGACTTAAACCAGTTTTCAAACCTGACCACCGGCAAGGTCTACTGGAACGTGCTGAACAAGGAGCGCCGTGGAGAATACTTAGGCTCCACCGTCCAGGTGATTCCCCATATCACCAATGAGATCAAGGAATTCGTTTACCGGGTTGGCAAGCAGACCAACGCGGACGTGGTCCTCACCGAAATCGGCGGCACCATCGGCGATATTGAATCCCAGCCCTTCCTAGAATCCGTCCGGCAGATCTCCCTGGAGGTGGGCAAGGAGAACTGCCTGTTCATCCATGTGACCCTGGTTCCCTACCTTCGCGGCTCTGAAGAGCATAAAAGTAAGCCCACCCAGCACTCCGTTCGGGAGTTGCAAGGTATGGGCGTAAAACCGGATATCATTGTCCTGCGCTGTGACGAACCCCTGGAAGAGAGCATCTTCCGAAAGATCAGCCAGTTCTGCAACGTTCAGCCGGACTGCGTCATTGAGAACATCACCCTTCCCAACCTGTACGAAGCGCCGCTCATGCTGGAAAAGCAGAACTTCTCCGGCATCGTCTGCCGGGAGCTGGGAATCGACGCGCCCAAGCCTGACCTTACGGAATGGACGCAGCTGGTGGAGCGGATCTATCACCACAGAAAAACGGTGACCATCGGCCTCGTTGGAAAATACGTCCAGCTTCACGATGCCTACCTTTCCGTGGGCGAGGCGCTTCGCCATGCCGGTTATGCCCTGGACGCCAAGGTGCAAATCCGTTGGATCGATTCCGAGGCCATCACCCCGGAAACCTGTGAGGAAATGCTGAAGGATCTCAATGGAATCCTGGTACCCGGAGGCTTTGGCAGCCGGGGCATTGAGGGCATGGTTCTGGCCGCCAAATACGCCCGGGAAAAGCAGCTCCCCTACTTCGGCATCTGCCTGGGAATGCAGATCATGGTCATGGAATATGCCCGGTTTATCGGCTTGGAGGATGTCAACTCCGGCGAATTCGATCCGGAGGCCAAGAACAAGGTCATCGATTGGATGCCCGGTCAGAGCGAGGATATCAATAAGGGCGGCACTCTGCGGCTTGGCTCCTATCCCTGTGTCATTGCCGCCGATACCACCATGGCGCGCTGCTATGGGGCGCCGGTGATCCGGGAGCGGCATCGCCACCGGTACGAATTCAATAACCGCTACCGGGAGATTCTGACGAAGGCCGGTCTGACCCTCAGCGGAACCTCCCCGGATGGGCGGCTGGTGGAGACTGTGGAGCTGAGTGAGCGGCCCTTCCATGTGGGCGTTCAATTCCACCCGGAATTCAAGAGCCGTCCCAATAAGCCCCATCCCCTGTTTCTGGGGTTTGTGAAGGCAAGCCTGGAAAATGAAGATTGTCGGTAATCCCGATTTCCGGTCACCTAGCCCGTTTCTTAAAATAGAACGTCAAAACAGCGGCCGCTTCCAAGGCGTAGAGGCATCCGAAAATCACATTCCGGACAGCCGCCTTATGCTCTGCCTCCCACAGATCGTCATAGGTGTATACCGTGATCGGAAGCAGGATCCCATCCTTTTCCGCATATTGAACCGAAACCACATATTGATTCCTCTGCACATATACACAGACCGCATCCCCATTTTGATCCTCCAATCGGTGCGTCAGGGCTTCCTCTTCGCTGATTTCGTTCCCATATTCATCCAAATATGTTACAGCACCAGAGGGTGCGGGTGCTGTTTCCCCAAAATAAAGAGGGCTGGGCGGCACATCCCGCTCCATATACGCTATGAAGCTTTCGTAGTCGTCGAAGGTGGTACCTTTCATGATGGACCAAGGGCCCCAAATGGTGGTGGCCGCTATGTGTCCCAGTACGGTGACGAGCAGCAGGACAGACAGAAGGAGGGCACAGGATTTTTTCAGCTTATGATTGTGAAGGTAAATTTCCGCTTCCTTCTCACTTAGCACATAGGTTCCCTTTCTGACAAGGGAAGCGTTGAGAAAAAAGCACACAACCCCATAGATGAGCAGAAGCACCCCGGCACCCAGGATACCCAGAATCATCATATGCCCCACGTCCAGGCCGACATAGGCGTTATCGCTGACCAGCAGCAGCGGCATGGTAAAGCCCAGAATTCCAACGGTGACGCCAAAGGATCTTTCGGTCAGCCGAATTACGGTTCTTCGAAAGACGGACAGCTCCCCTTCCTCCAAACCGGCATCGTCTACGCTGGTAAAGGCTGCGTTCATGCAAATCAGCTCCATCATCACGCTGGCGGTCAGGAAGATCGCCCCGCAGAGGAAACCCAGTGTTCCCCGCAGAAAGACCAGGTTGCAGATCAAAGCAGCGATCAGCCCCACACGGAAATGCCGGAGGCTGCAAGCACCTGGGTTCTGTACCTGGAAAGAGTGGATTTCAGAAGATAGCGGCGCTGCTTTTCCCCTTTGGGTGTTACGTCCTCCACTCTGTCCTCTGGTGCCTTCCGCTCTCCCCGAAGGAGCTCGTCACAGGTGATTCCGAAAATTTCCGCGATCACCGGAATCAGGGACAGATCCGGCGCGCCGTCGTCACATTCCCATCGGCTGACGGTTTTATCCGAAACATTCAGCTTATCTGCCAGATCCCTCTGGGTCATTCCGTTTGCTTTTCTCAGGGCCGCCAAAAATGTGCCCATGGTTTTCTTTTCCATAAGATAACCTCCTTTTGATTGGACGCCGCGCAGCGCTTCCATGCACCCAATTCTAAGGTTTTGACAGTGAGAATACCACCCAAAAACCTCAGAATCTCTCCCGGAATCCGAGAATTCAGTAAAACACCCCGTAAGCAGCCGCTTACGGGGTGCCGTTTTGCAATTATCTTGCTGCAAAGCCAACTTTTTTGTAGACCTTACGCAGTGTCTTCTCGGCAACATAGCCGGCCTTCTCAGCGCCGTCCCGGTATACCTTTTCCAGGTATGCCTTATCCTTCATCAGTCTGACAGATTCCTCACGGATGGGGCGAAGGGCTTCCACCACCGCCTCGCCTACCGCAGGCTTGAACTTGCCGTAGCCCTGACCGGCGAATTCCCGCTCAATCTCCTGGAAGGTCTTTCCGGTGACAGCGGAATAAATGGTCATCAGGTTACTCACACCGGGCTTGTTTTCCTTATCGTAGCGAACGCAGTTTTCCGTGTCGGAATCGGTAATGGCTCGCTTAAACTGGCGCATGATCACTTCGGGAGGATCCATCAGAAGCACCCGGCCGGTATCCTCGTTCTCCGACTTGGACATTTTGGCGGTGGGGTTGGTCAGGCTCATGATTCGCGCGCCAACCTTGGGAACAAAGGGCTCCGGAATCTTGAATACATCCCCATAAACCCCGTTAAACCGCCGGGCAATGGCATGGGTCAGCTCCACATGCTGCTTCTGATCCTCTCCCACCGGCACCAGATCCGGCTGGTAGAGCAGAATATCCGCCGCCATCAGGCTGGGATAGGTAAACAGGCCGCCGTTGATGTTGTCGGCGTTCTTGGCGGACTTGTCTTTAAACTGGGTCATCCGGTTCAGCTCGCCGAACATGGCATAGCAGTTTAGAACCCAGCCAAGTTCCGCGTGCTGGTGGACATGGGACTGGATGAACAGGGTGTTCTTCTCCGGATCCAGACCGCAGGCGATGTACTGTGCAAGCTGTTCCAGGGTTCGGCGGCGCAGGTCGGCGGGATTCTGACGGACGGTAATGGCGTGCATGTCTGCCATAAAATAAAAGCAGTCGTAACTGTCGGCCCGTTCCGCCCAATTCTTCACGGCTCCCAGGTAAGAACCCAGGGTCAGGTCGCCGGAGGGCTTGATGCCGGACAGCATCCGCTTTTTCGGGGCAGCTGTTTCCGCGATGATTTCGCTCATAATAATCACACTTTCTTCCTAATTGGTTTTCGGATATTTTACCATAGCTTTGCTCTGAGCGCAAGGAGATTTTTCATTGATTTCTCTTCTCGTATATGCTATACTCTAACAAGATATCTTCAAAACAAAGAGGTAGAAAACTATGGATTATCAAGCGCTTTCTGAGCTTTTGTTCCCCGATGTCGCCGATACCCCTGAAATGCTGGAGCAGCGGTTCCCCCAGCGTAATCTCCCTGAAGGTGCTGTAGTCACCCGGATGGCCCCCTCCCCCACCGGCTTTGTCCATCTGGGCAACCTGGTGCAGGGACTGACCTCTGAGCGGATGGCCCACCAGAGCGGCGGCGTACTGTTCCTGCGGGTGGAGGATACCGATGCCAAGCGGGAGGTTCCCGGCGCTGTAGAGGTGCTGATCAATTCTCTGAAGCATTATGACATTCACTTTGACGAAGGCGCTACCATGGATGGTGACAATGGAATTTACGGCCCCTACCGTCAGCGTCAGCGGGCCGGCATTTACCATGTATACGCCAAGAAGCTGGTTTCCGAAGGGAAAGCCTATCCCTGCTTCTGCACCGAGGAGGAGCTGTCTGCCATGCGGGAGCAGCAGGAGGCAAACAAAGAAAACACTGGCTACTATGGAAAGTATGCCATCTGGCGTGACCGCTCCATGGAGGATATAAAGGCCCAGCTGGCCGCCGGAAATCCCTGGGTGCTCCGGTTCCGCTCCACGGGCAGCATCGAAAACCAGTTTAAATTCGACGACCTGGTGAAGGGCAAGCTGACCATCACCGAGAATAACATCGACCATGTGCTTTTAAAGTCCGACGGCATCCCCACCTATCACTTTGCCCACGCTGTAGACGATCATCTCATGCGCACCACCCATGTGGTAAGGGGCGACGAGTGGCTGTCTACCCTGCCCTTCCACATTCAGCTGTTCCAGGCACTGGGCTTTAAGCTTCCCAAGTATGTCCACATCGGGCCTCTTCAGAAAATGGACGGGTCTTCCAAGCGCAAGCTTTCCAAGCGGAAGGATCCGGAGCTTGCTCTGACCTACTACAAAGCCGAGGGCTTCCCTGTTGCCGCTGTGTATGAGTATATCATGACCCTCCTGAATTCCAATTACGAGGACTGGCGGCGGGCCAATCCCGATGCCGCTCCCCAGGATTTTAAGTTCAGCCCCAAGAAGCTGAACCCTGCCGGTTCCCTGTTTGACTACGCAAAGCTGGTGGACGTCAGTAAGAACGTGATCTCCCGGATGAACGCGGAGGATGTCTATGCCCAGCTTCTTGACTGGGCCAAGGAATTCGATCCCGACTTTGGCGCAAAGCTGGAAGCTGACCCGGAATACGCGGTCAAAATTCTGGCCATCGGCCGGGGCGGCAAAAAACCCAGAAAAGATCTGGCCGTCTGGAAGGACGCCAAGCCTTACATGGGATTCTTCTATGACGACTATCTGGAAGCACCTGTCTTTGACGAGAAGTTTGACAAGGCCGTCATTGTCGATGTTCTGAACCGATTCCTGGCAGTCTTCGACATTACCGATGATTCCGGCATGTGGTTCGACAAGGTCAAGGCCATTACAAACGACATCGGCTTTACCACCGACATGAAGGCCTATAAAGCCGACCCCGCTGCCTTCCCCGGCACCGTGGCGGACGTGTCCACCTTCATCCGTCTGGCGGTTACCGGGAAAGTAAACTCCCCTGACCTGTATACCGTTATGCAGATTCTGGGCCGGGAGCGGACGGTGAAACGAATCCGCAATACCATTGCCAATCTGATTTAAGCCACATAAAAACGCCCGATATGGTTTACCCATCGGGCGTTTTCTTATCCGGTGAATGCGCATAGACATTTGTGTCCGGTTTCGAATAGGGCATTTTCTCGCTTTGTGTCGTGTAAATGGATATGGGTTTATGATATTCTGCCAGTGAAAGGAGGCACCCAACGTGGATCAGAAAAGAATAGGACTGTTTTTAAAAGAGCTGCGTAATGAAAAAAGGCTAACCCAGGAGGCATTGGCCGAAGAATTAAATGTATCCGGCCGAACCATCTCCCGATGGGAAACCGGAAGCAATCTTCCGGACATCAGTTTGCTTGTGGCGCTGTCCGAATTCTATCAGGTCAGCATTCCTGAAATCATTGACGGGCGGCGGAAAGGAGAAAGCATGAACAGTGAAGCAAAAGATACGGCGGTAAAAATGGCGGAATACAGCCAGAATGAGACAACAGTAACCAAGGCGAAAACCGTGGGATTCCTCCTGATCGCCTTTGGGATCTTTATCATAATTTCCGCCCTGGCTGTCTTCCCAAATGACAGCAGCTGGGGAGGCGTTTATTCCGTCATCGGCGGAATGATTTTGACTGCCGGTGTGTATTTCGCGGTGAAGTGCACACTGACGAAAAGGCTCTCCCGGATCGGGACGATATTGGGGTGCGTCATTCTTCTGTTTGGCGTATTTTCTGTATCGGATTATATCGCGGTTTCCGCGTTTAACCAGGTGCCAAGATTCCGCTATGAAAGCGCCTGGTCTTCCCAGGCTCCGGATCAGATCGTCTATAAAACCATCTTCTTTACCGCTGTGCAAAAAAACCGCGGGACTGAAAAGGCCAGTGTGGAAATTGTAAAGTAAAAAGACTTCCGGCTGAAGTCCTCCGTATGCCCAAAAATACGGAGGACTTCCCTTATGCCGCCGCTTTTCCCCGTTTTACAAGTCCCCGGAGCCAGCGGATATCCTCCCGTCCCGTGACGCCGAACAGGCAGAGAAGACTTCCCAGCGCAAGCACATAGACAGCGCACTGGGATATCGCGCTGTCTAGGTGGGACGCTCCCCAGACGGCTCCCATTCCGGCGGAAAGGGTCAGTGCCGGAATATAAAAAGGAATCCGCTCTCCGGTAATCTTCAAAAGCCTTCGGATGCTCAGAAGGAAGTTGATAAGATGGGTCACCAGAAAGCTGAGGAAATACCCCTCCATACCATACCTGGGCAGCAAAATGTATAAAAATACCACGTCCATGGCGGAGGTCAGAATGTTATACCGGACACAGGCCCTTTGCTGCCCCAGGCCCTTGGTCATGGCGTCGGTAATGCTGTCGCAGTACAGCATGGGGATCAGGAGGGCATAGCGCTTTAGAAAACGTCCTGCCTCCTGATTTCGGTACAGCGTGAGGCACAGCTTTTCGCCGGAAAGAACCATCAGCCCGGAAAAAAGGATACCGTACAGCATGGCAACCTTCAGGCTGCGCCGTACCAGATAGGAGATCCGGGTTTTGCTCCCGGCAGCGGCGCACCGGGCCAGCTCCGGGATCAGCAGCTCTGCCAGTCCAAACAGGATACAGGCCGGAAACATCATCACCGGGAAAACCATGCCGCTGACCATGCCGAAGGCCGCCAGCGGCTCCGCCACCCGGGAATTCAGGGCCAACCGCCGGGGCACCATCAGGTTTTCTGTGGTATTGATCCCCGATTTCAGCACATCCGCCAGCCCCAGAGGTACCGCTGTCTGGGCAAGGCGGCGTCCCAGCCGGATTCGTTCCGACAGATATACCGGCTCCCGAAGGCGCAGCACCGCCAGACACAAAATCGTGAGGCAGGCGCCCGTGCCGCTCCCCAGTACCACACAGGCGCAGGCTCGTCCGGCGTCCTCCCCTGCCCAGAGGGACAGGGCGGTCATGGTGACAGCCATGGAGGCAAGCTGCTCCGCTACCTCCACAGCGGCTAATGTTTCGATCCGGTTTGCCGCGGTGAAGTATCCCGTCAAAACCCCGCACAGGCAGGTGACCGGGAGAAAGGCCGCCAGCATCCGAAGCGCTCCCAAGGTCTCCTCGTTGCCAATCCATCGTACGGTGATCTGGGGCGCGAACAGATACAATACCATTGCCACGGTGCCGCTGCAAAGAACTGAGTATAAAAAGCAGGCGGAAAGCACCCAGGTCACATTCCCCTTTTTCTTTCGTCCCAGCTCCTCGGCGGTTAAGTACATGGTGGCTGTACGGATCCCTGCCATTCCAGCTACCATGGCAAGGCTACCCACGGACATGGTAAGCTGCAGAAGACCCACTCCCGCCGCTCCGATCCTGCCGGAGACATACACCTGGAAAGACGTCCCCACCACCCGCAGAAGCAGGTTCACGCCGGTGAGCAGCAGCGCGGAATAAAAAATCGGTTTCTTTTTGGGCAAAGTGATCCCCCCTTGTCCACAGCATATGCGGACAAGGGGGGACGGATGCCGGTATTTTCTTGAGGACGCTCTGATCAATCCACTGGTTTATCCCCTGCCTCACCGGGAGCCGCCTCGGAATTCGGCTCCTGATTCGGCTGCTCCTGATACTGGCCGTAGACACTGGTGCTGATGCGGTAAGTCTTGGGCGTGGTGCCGGTAATCCGTTTAAACAGGCGGCTGAAATAGTACACATCCGGTACGCCGCATTTCTGGGCAACGGTTTTAATGGGCAGCATGGTATGAATCAGAAGGCCTTGGGCATAGGCAATCCGCCGGCGATTGACGAACTCCGTCAGGGACAGCCCCACTTCCTTTTTAAATAGGGTGGATAAATAGCTGGCATTCACCGACAAACGCTCCGAAAGGGCTTTCAGGCTCAGATCCGCGCAAAGCTCCGTATCCGCATAGGTGATGATCTTCTGCGTCAGCAGAGAGTAATCCTTCAGGTTATGCTTTCGAACCAGCTCACAGTAGGTTCCAACCATCTCCGCGATAAAGCCCTGGAACTGTTCCACACTTGTGATCTGCTCGATGCGCTGAATATTGCCGTTGGATACCGCGTCAATATGAATGGGATGCACCCCAGCCTGCTCCACGGTTTTCCGCAGCAGCGTGTTCAGGGTAATCATGTAATCCTTCCGGTCCCGCAGCTCGTTGGTCAAACGCTGGGGCATAATATACATGCTCCAACGGCTGCAGCTCTCCAGAGCCTGTCGGGCGTTTCCGCTTCCCACCGCCGCCAATGTGGCATTTTCTACCTCATACCGGTCTTCTATCAGCTGAATGCTCAGGAATGGCTTGTCAGGAATCCGATAATAATTGTCATAGTTTCGGCACTGAACGCCCCATAGAGAAAAATCCGTATAGAAAACATCATACTGATCCTTCCCATACAGCTGATCCGCCAGGGCGGAAAAAAGATTCATATACATGGTCTGCCCGGGAACGTAGGTCAGCCGATAGTAATAGTCCCGGATCCGATCCTCCAGTTCCTTGGGAACACCGGCCGCCTCCAGAATTTCCCTTTGCCGCTCCTCCCGGATCTTCTCTAGCAGCACCGGCCCGCACACCATGATCTCGTCGCTCTCCGGAATCCGGAGCAGAACATAGTTGCACTGAAAGTCATCCAAAAGGCGGTAGACACCTTTTTCTTTCAAAGAGCGGAGCCAGACATTCAGCGCCTCCAACGTGGCGCTCTCACTGTGCAGGATGGACTCCCGCAGTCCCATATCCAGCCAGCTTAACGACTCGCAGGGAGGCGTTACGAAGCGAACCGGAATCCGGTTGCTTTTCAAATATTCGGTAACGAAAGAAAGTACCGCGTTTTTCATGGAATGCCCCCTGATCCGGTTACTTCCCGGCTGCGTCTGATAAGAATGCGTCCAAAACCGGCAGCGCGGCCAGTGAACAGGCAATCGACCCATGTCGAATATATTCTAATAATACCGCATAAAGCTGTTTACGCCGATGGATAAATTTTAGGCATCTTTGTATTATTTTTGGTTTCGAAGGGCACATGCAAAAAATAGATAAAATAACCTAAAGATTCTGCATAGCAAATCGTCACAATAACGAATATAATTTATTTTATACAGTTTCTTCCGTAAATTCCGCCGGGAATTTATCATATTTGTATAGTTCCCTATATTTTTTCAAGGAGGTACATATGCGTAACATCATCAACATTAACAACGGGTGGAAATTCATCCAGGAGGACGCCGGTCTTCCCGCTTCCCTGCCCGCAGGCTGGCAGGACGTAAACCTGCCCCATTCCTGGAACAGCGTTGACGGACATGACGGCAACGGTAAGTATGATCGGGGTACTTACTGGTATGCGAAGACCTTCCCGACTCCCAAACAGCCCCTGGCCGGCGGCCGGGTGTATGTGGAAATCCTGGCGGCAGGTCAGCAGGCTACGGTCTATGTAAACGGCAAGGAAGTCGTTTATCACGAGGGCGGCTACTCCACCTTCCGGGCAGACGTTACCGATCTGTGCAAGGACGACGAAGAGAACCTGCTGGTGGTCTGCTGCAGCAACGTCCCCAAGGACAGCGTCTATCCCCAGTCCGCCGACTTCACCTTCTATGGCGGCTTGTACCGGGGCGTGAACATCATCAGCGTGCCCGACACCCACTTTGATCTGGATTACTACGGCGGCCCCGGCTTCCAGGTAACGCCTAAGGCCTGCGACTGCGGCGGCGCCTGCTTCGAGGTAAAAGCCTGGGTTAAGAATCCCGACGAAAACTACACCGTTTACTATTCCATCAAAGACGCCGACGGAAAGGAAGTAGGCTTTGCTTCCCGTCCCTCCGAGTCCCCCGACACCACCATCTATGTTCCCGACGCGAAGCTGTGGAGCATTGACGAGCCTTACCTGTACACCTTCACCGCCGCCATTCAGCGCCGGAACGAGACCTGTGACGAGGTCAGCGCCAAGGTGGGCGTGCGGAGCTTCTCCTGCGATCCTGACAAGGGCTTCATCCTCAATGGACAGGCCATTCCTCTGCGTGGCGTCAGCCGCCATCAGGACAGACTGTACCAGGGCAACGCCCTGACCCGTGAGGATCATTACGAGGACGCGGCCCTCATTAAGGAGCTGGGCGCCAACACCATCCGTCTGGCCCACTATCAGCACTCCCAGGACTTCTACGACGCCTGTGACGAAATGGGCTTCATCATCTGGGCGGAGATTCCCTTCATCAGCGTAATGAACAAGGATCCCGAGGCCCACTTAAACTGCATCAGCCAGATGAAGGAGCTGATTATTCAGAACTACAACCATCCCTCCATCTGCTTCTGGGGCATTTCCAACGAGATCCTGATTGGCGGCATCTCCGACAAGCTGGTAGAGAACCACAAGGAGCTGAACAAGCTGGTCAAGGAGATGGATCCCACCCGTCTGACCACCATTGCCCACGTTTCCATGACCCCCATCGAAGGCCCCATGCACGGCATCACCGATGTGGAAAGCTACAACCACTACTTCGGCTGGTACGGCGGCAAGATGGAAGACAACGGGCCGTGGCTTGACAACTTCCACAAGGTACATCCCGAAATCTGCCTGGGCCTCAGCGAGTACGGCTGCGAGGGCATCATTACCTATCACAGCACCTCCCCCGCCTGCAAGGACTACACCGAAGAATACCAGGCGCTGTATCATGAGCATATGGCGAAGGTTCTCAATGACCGTCCCTGGATGTGGTCCAGCCACGTTTGGAACATGTTCGACTTCGGCTGCGCGGCCCGTGATGAAGGCGGCGTGGCAGGCCGGAACAACAAGGGTCTGATGACCATTGACCGCAAGACCAAGAAGGACAGTTACTACCTCTACAAGGCATACTGGAACAAGGAGCCTATGGTACATCTGTGCGGCAAGCGTTACGCCCTCCGCGCCGGTGAGACCACGCCTGTTAAGGTTTACTCCAACCTGTCCCCTGTTTCTCTGTTTGTCAACGGTGAGCTGGTGGAGGTCAAGGCCGGCGAGAAGGTCTTCACCTTCGATGTAGCGCTGAAGGACGGCATGAACATCATCCTTGCCGAGGCCGGTGGTCTGAAGGACACCATGACCCTGGAGAAGGTTGAGAAGGAGCCCTCCATCTACACCCTGCCCTCCTTCGCCGAGAAGCAGGAAGGCGTTGCCAACTGGTTTAAGCTGGCCGGCGACCTGGATCTGAAGGCCCCCATGGAATTCCCGGAAGGCAAATATAACATCAACTACAAGATTGAAGAGCTGGCCGCCTGCCCCGAGGCCATGGAAATCGTGACCGAAGCTGTGAAGCTGGCCACCGGCTTCAATGTCGCCCCCGGCGTTGGCATGTGGGACATGATGAAGTCCATGGCGCCCGCCTCCATGATGGGACTTGCCGCCGGTATGCCCGACGGATTCCTGGAAAGCCTGAACGCAAAGCTCATTAAGATCGACAAGGTGTAAACAGCCGCTCCGCAAGGTAAAATACCTGTCAACAAATTATTTCGATTCCATACGCCGCCCCGGGAAACGGGGCGGCGCGGAATACAAAGGTTTTAGAGAAGGGATTTGAAAATTTATGGCAACTGATATTTCCAAGTACCAGCGCGAGGGCGGCATCCACCGCGTTCCTCTGTGGCGGATCGGCGGCTTTGCTCTGAACAACACCGCTACCAACCTGTATCTGTTCCTGATGGGCTATGTAAGCTTCTACTTAATGGGCTTCGTTGGCCTGGGTATGGTAGTCGCTTCCAGCTTCTCCATGATGATGCGTCTGTGGGACGGTGTCACCGACCCCTTCGTAGGCTTCATGGTGGACAAGACCAATGGCAAGTTCGGCAAGAACCGTCCCTTCATGGTAATCGGCAACGCAATATTGTGTGTCACCAGCTTTCTCCTGTTCCATGTCACCCACCTTCTGCCCCAGAACACCGCCCTCCGCTTCGCTTTCTTCATCATTGTAAGCGCGATTTACTATATTGGCTACACCTGCCAGTGCGTGGTCACCAAGTCCGCGCAGTCCGCTCTGACCAACGACCCCAAGCAGCGTCCTCTGTTCGCCTCCTTCGACGGCGTGTACAATACCATCCTCTTTGCCGGTATCGCCGTTGTCGCTGCCAACTGCGCCGACAAGTTCAAGGATGTGGGCGGCTACGCCAGCACCCAGTTCTTCCACTCCATGTGGGTGTTCGTTGCCATCACCTCCGCGATCTTTACCACCATCGCGGTAATCTCCATCGCCCCCAAGGATCGGGTGGAGTTCTTCGGCACCGGCAAGGCTGTTAAGGTCACTCTGAAGGATTACTGGGAGACTCTGAAGGGCAACCGTGCCATCCAGATGCTGGTTATCTCCGCCTCCACCGACAAGCTTGGCGCTTCCGCCAAAACCTCTGCCGTAGGCGTTGCCATGTTCGCCTGCATTGCCGGTTCTATCAAGCTTCAGGGCTCCGTCACTGCTCTGACCACCGTCCCCTCCTGCATCGCAACCTTCCTCTTTATCTCCTTTGTCGCCACCCGCTTCGGCCAGAAGAAGGCCATGGTCATCGGCTCCGTGGGCGCCCTGATCGTCAATGCACTGCTGTCCTGCCTGTGGCTGTTCGGTGATCCCACCACCATGACCTCCAACCCGGAGGCCGGTACTCCCCACTGGGGCTACTTCCTGATCCTTTACGTAGTTCTGACGGTTCTCCAGGCCGGCTTGCAGCAGGGCGCGGGCAATATCGTCATTCCCATGACCGCCGACTGCGCGGACTACGAGGTCTACCGTACCGGCAAGTATGTTCCCGGCCTGATGGGCACCCTGTTCTCCTTTGTGGATAAGATCATCTCCTCCTTCGCCCCCATGATCGCCGGTCTGGTCTTCGCCTCTGTGGGCTTTACCGACCACAACCCCACCCTCGGCGACCCCGTCACCCGGGAGCTGGTTTTCGCTGTCGTGTTCCTGTCCTACGGTGTCATCAGCCTGGGCCTGATTGCCAACCTGATTGCCATGCGCTTCTATCCCCTGACCAAGGAGAAGATGGAAGAGATTCAGGCCGAGGTTGCCGCCATCAAGGCAAAGGCATAATCCCTTTACTCATGCAATCTACTTTTGCCCAGTGCCGGTGCTCCCGGCACTGGGCCCCGTTATGGAGGTTTTATGAAGTCCGGAAAGGATTCTGAGCTGCTTTCCCAGGAGGAACTGGATGAATATGTGGCTCTCCAGCGAGAGCTTAATGAACTGAAAGCCCAGCATGGTGAACCCATGCCAGAGGGACGGGTATCCCGTGCCATTTCCGGCTTTTTTGACCGCCGTGAGGCCAGGGAAAAGCGTCTGCTGAATAAGAAGAAATATATTCTTCTGGCTCTGCTCACCGGCTGGATGGGCGGGCACCGCTTCTATGCCCGGCAGTGGGTGACGGCTGTGCTGTATCTGCTGCTTTTCTGGTGCGGCTTCCCTGTGGCTATGACCATTGTGGATCTTCTGATTGTGATTCCCATGCAGGCGGATGAAAACGGGAATATCCTCCTGTGATCCCTTCGATCCGAAAATCCCAATGACGAAACACTGGCTGAATCAGTCGTGATAAAGACATATTGATTTGCCGCCCACAAACGGGCGGCCGCTTATTTCGCGCCCTCTGTAACGGCCTCCCAAAAGGCCGCATAATCGTAGAGATTCTCAGAATTCCCTCTATCCATTGCAGCGCTTCGGCCAATATAAAGCTGTGAAAGCAGCTGTTGGTTTTCCACTATGATTTCCTGATCCATGACGCCAAGATTGGTGCTGCCCAGATCCAGTTCCGAAAGCACAGGGCAGTCTTTCCAGGCAAGCCAAAGCCCCTCCGATGGCGCGGCTTCTTCTTCCGGGACCGTTCCATCCGGATAGGCAAGCATCCCATACTTCTCCTGGAAAGGAGCGGGATCGTCCATAAGAAAGCAGATGAATTCACAGCTGGAGAAGTCGCCGATCATCCGCGCCTGCGTACCAATCAAAGCCTCTGGCGTATCCGTCTGAGTAGATATGACATATTGCCCGATTTCCACCAATACCTGTCCATCTCCGTTGAGATCTCTGCCCTTTTCTGCCAGTGCGGATTCCAGAGCATTCACAGTATCATCCGGAAGACTGGTTTCCCCCACATAGGCCATCTGATAATCCGGCTCCGGCGGCGCGTTGAACGCAATATCCCAGATGGAGTACCCGATAAGGACAGCCGCCGCCAGCCCAATCAGTACGGACCATTTATGATAATCCCACCAGTTTTTCCGTTTCTCCTTCGGTGTCAGCTCCCTCTCCGGCTGGAAAGACTGCTCTTTTGCCTTCTTCAATAGGTATTCACTTGCCATGGTTCTTTCCTTTCCTGTGGTCTGTTTTCTCCATAATAAGTCAGCACCGCACAATGGCGTTGTCTTCAATCTATTATCCGGAATTTTTGTGGGGGATTGGTGAAATAGCTGTAAATTTTGCGGAAATTCACGAAACCAGAAAATACTTTCTTCCGGAAAAAGGGTTGTGTCAAGGCTCTGCCATATGTGCTTACCCATTGCTTTCCGATACAAAAACCCATTATGAATTAAGGCAGCACCGTCAGGGCTGCCTTAATTTTATTTGGGCTGACTGCTATTCCACATGAAAAACTGTCTCCGGTGTATTCTGCTCCCCCAGCCAAACGGCCGGACCGCTCTCCAAAACATTCTTCCAATCCTTCCAATCCGGCATCCGTGTGGCGAGAAGCGCATAAAAGCGTTTGGAATGATCCGGATGAATAAAATGGCAGAATTCATGCGTCACCACGTAGGCGATACACCCGCGGGGGGCTTCCAGCAAACGTTTGTTCAGGGTGATGATCCCTTTATTGACCAGACATGATCCCCACCGCGTTTTCATATCACGAATCCGCAATGTGGGCATGGCAACTCCATACGTTTCAAACAACGGATATGTTTCCGAAATAATCTCACCGAAGATGGCGTAGCACTGTTCGTCCAGATATCGCTTCACCATTCGTTCCTTTTTGCCGAAATCATCGGGATTCTTCACACACAGCCTCAAACAGGCTCCGTCGGAGAAAATGGTATCCTTCTCCCCTTTCTCCACCTTCAGCTGCACAACCCTGCCCAGCAGACAGAAGGCTTCCCCACTGACATACTGCCTGGGCCGGGGAGCAGAGCGCGCCATTTCCCGGAATCGCTTTTGGGCCGAACGGATAAAGGATCCCTTACTGACTACAAAGCGATCCACCGTTTTCAGCGGAACCCTGGGGCTTGCTGATACATAAACCGTGCAGTCCATGCGAACCCGCAAATTCAGGTTTTTAACCGGCTTTCGCTCCAGCTCATAGATGAGCGGTTCATTTTCAAATTGTACGGTTCTTTTCATCCCTTCCGCTTCCTCCGAAGTGCCAAATGGGAAAATACGGTTTATTCGCCTACAGCCTTATTGGTCAGCATGGTGTGAATCAGCTTCCACGTGCTGGGTTTTCCCAAGCGGGTGTCCCCTTCCCCAATGCGGAGAACGGGGCTGCTCTTCTGCTCCATAGGCGTCCATCGGGGCAGACCGTCCCCGTTGGGGTCGCCGGTTTTGGCGAAGTTCATCAGATAGGACACCATCTGCTCTGACAGCTGACGATCCTTTTCCTCCCAGGGCCGCCAGCCGTTGTCCAGGGTGCCGAACCAGTACCACAGGTCGCTGGAATGCCAGGCTCCCTTGTCGTCTCCCGGCAGCTGCCTGTCAAAGAACCAGGCGTAGCTGGGCTTTTCCTGAGCGGCGCACCAGCCCCTGGCCATTTTAAAGAGAATGGGAGGCATAATATCCTCGCTGGTGATGCCGCAGAGATAGGAAATCCTGTGCTGCTTTCCCGACTTCAGCAGATCGACCCCGGTGCCCACAATCAGCCGTCCGTCCAGACAGGGAGCAGCCAGGGGCTTCTTGCCCTGTTTCCCCCAGACATCAAACAGTGCCTCCGGGGAAAGCGCCCGAAGCTCCTGCAGATCCTTGCATCCGGCGCTTTCCATCAGCGCCTGCGCCGCCTCATACTGCTTCTCCGGCAAAGACGCGGACAGCATCTTCGACACACCGCCGCCGCTGGACATGACGGCCTTACAGAACAGGCCCTCCGTCAGTGGGCTGAGACACAGCTGCTGCACGCTCATAGCTCCGGCACTCTGGCCCATAATGGTCACATTTTCCGGATCGCCGCCAAAAGACGCGATGTTGCGGTTCACCCACTTCAGGGCCTCCACCTGGTCGTAAAGGCCGTAGTTGCCGGTGAAACCCGCTTCCTCCTTCAGCTTCGGATGGCAGAAAAAGCCCAGAGGCCCCAGCCGGTAGTTGATGGTCACGGCAATGACGCCCTTGGCAGGCCAGACAGGGCCGTCAAAGTGCTTCTCGTGGCCGCAGCCGCCGGTAAAGCCGCCGCCGTGGATGTACACGAGCACCGGCAGCTTGTCCCCTTCCCGGGCCGTGTCCGGCGTCCAGACGTTCAGGAACAGGCAGTCCTCGCTGTAGCGGTAGGTCTCGCCCCGGCGGAACTCGTGATAATAGAAGACCTTGCCCGTGTTCTGCTCCTCGTCATAGAAGGAGCGGGGCTGGTAGCAGCAGCTTCCGTAGGCTGTGGCATTATAGACGCCCTCCCAACGCTCCACGGCTTTGGGATATTCCCAGCGTCCGGCAGAGGCATAGCGGATGCCCTTGTAGGCCGCAGTGCCGGGGACGCGTCCGGAACAGCCCTGAACCTCTCCGCAGGGCGTTTTGATACGATAATCCATAGGCTAACTCCTTTTATTTGCGGAAGGGGCCGGATTTCCGACCCCTTTCATATTATTTTACATTCACTTTCAGAAAATGTCAACGGTTCCAGGCGGAGGGCATCCAGGGATATTTTTCTTCATTCTGAAGGCCATACTGCTCCAATGCCCGAAGCTGTGCCACCACGTGGGGCATATCCAACCGCTCCACAATGGTGGAGATTAGCTTCTCGCCGGTATCGGCCATCCGGTCCCGGGTCTCGATATCGGGAATATCCGGAGTGGACATATGATCCTTGTTTTCTCCGAAGCAGTAGCCCACGGCGGCGCTCTGATAGCCCAGGGAGAACAGATCCTGGAACGGGGCGCAGGACTGGGGATCGGTGTGGAAGTATCCTGTCACCAGAGGCACGTCCTCCAGCCGGTTCATAATTTTGTAGGAACCCACGGTCATGGCGTGGAAATCGTTCATGAAGTCCTTGAGGATGTCCTGATTCCGTCCGACCATCATCATGCAGTCCATGTACAGGATGGGCACGCCGGTCTCATCGTAGAAGTCCCGAACCATGGGACAGATGGTCATATGGGCAGGCCCATGGAAGCTGAGATAGACCTGACGCTTGAAGCCCAGGCGGAGCAGGCTTCTGGCAATGGCGCCTAAGTAGTCAATTCCCTGACGGACAGTGACCTGCACCGTGCCCCGTCCGGAGGCGGTGGCTCCCGCGTAGAAGTAAGGCAGTCCCGTGAGCACCAGACCATCGCAGGCCTCCGCCATCTTCAGGGCAAAAGCCTCGGAGACCACGGTCTCGCTGTCCAGAGGGAAGCCGCCGTGCATTTCCGTGGTGCCCACAGGGACGATAATAATGTCATTTTGCTTCAGATACTCCTGAACCTCACTGTTCAGGCATTTTCCTAAGATACGGGTACGCATTTCCATAAATACTGCTCCTTTCAGATGATAATGCTCAGCGGCACGGCGCCGGGCCGTGCCGCTGAATAGCGAATGGTTTACTGCTGAGCGGTCTTGCCAGCCTTGTGAGCGGCCATCTTCTCCCGGATTTCGGGGGTGATGTTCCACACGAACTTGAAGGCGATCCAGGAGCCCAGGATGAAGATACCGGGGATGGCGACGCACAGGAACTTGATGCCGGTCAGGGTGCCGGCAGCCTGCTGCAGTCCGGCGTCAGCCAGGGCGGTGTCGTAGCCGATCCAGCCCAGAGCCAGGACGGCGGCGGAGTTGCCGATGGTCTGGCCGATCCGGCGGGTCAGGTTGAAGGTGCCGTAGATGGAGCCTTCGGTGCGTTTGCCGGTGAGGTACTCATTGTAGTCGATGACTTCACCCACCATGCCCCACTGCATGTAGATGGACACACTGGCAATGCCCTGCGCCAGAGCGCTCCAAATGATATGGACCCAAACGTTGACATTGGTGAGAATATGGGCTGCGAACAGGCCGGCATAGAGGGCGGCACTGGCCAGCAGGCAGGTACGAATCACATTCATCAGGCCGTACTTCTTACACAGAGCGGGCATAATGACCAGGGTGAGCAGACCCAGAGGCATGGAAATCAGGGAAGCCATAGCCATCAGACCGATGCTGCCCAGAACGTCGGAGTACATATAGGTGCCGAGAGTGGAGCCAACATACTGCATGGTGCAGATGCAGATGCCGTGGATACACAGAGCCAGGAAGGCCCGGTTCTTCTTGAACACACCCAGAATATCCGTCATCTTGATATCGTCGGCTGCCTCGGCAGGAGCGTCAGTGATATTCCGCTCTTCGGTCCAATAATAGTGCAGAAAGCAGAACACAAAGCCCAGAGCGGCGCAGATGATGGCACCTATTGCATAACCGGAGGAATTGGTGTCGCCGTACTTCTGAAGCAGGACAGGGAAAATCATGGTAGGCAGGATATTACCAACCATGGAGCCAAAGCCACGAGCGGAAGACAGAGAGGCGCGCTCGCCATCGGTATCCGCCATAGCGGACAGCAGGGAGCCCATGGGGATATTGAACATGGTGTAGCAGCCTTCGTACAGGATCTTGCAGAAGAACAGCACCACCAGCATGGCGGTTCCCCGGAAGAAGGTGGGCACGGTCCAGAAGGCAATGGCTGTAATGGCCAGCAAAGGCGTGGCCCGCAGCAGCCAGGGACGGAATTTACCCTTTGCGTTGTGGTGTTTCGCGAAGACCTTGTCCATGAGGGCGCCCATCAGGGGATCGTTGACGGCATCCCATACGTTCCAGATCAGCAGCAGTGTTGCCAAGATCATGGTGTCGACCTTCAGAATGTTTACATAATACCGTGTTACGTAAGCACCCATCAGGGCGAAGGTCATGCAGCCGCCCAGATCGCCCATGGCGTAGCCGACCTTGTGCTTCCAGGTCAAGCCGCTTTTCGGAGCGGTCGTTCCAGATTTTGCCATTAAATAATTCCTCCATTCTTTTATTTACAGGGTTTCTCTCCGATTCGAACAAAAATATTGTAGCAAGATTTTCATGCAAAGTTAATTGCAAATATCGGAGAATAGATTGCAATTGTCGCAGATATGTGATATGATATTGCCAAATCCGGCAGAATAGAGTGGTGATTTTTGTGGAAATATCCGAATTGCAAAAGCTTGCGAAAAAAAATTCACATCCAACAAACGCCCTGGAGCAGCAGGCGCTTCAGGAATACCTTGCCCAACTGGGCATTGATCCCAGCGGCTACTATCAGGATCTGGAGATGTCCTCCCGGTATGTCAATACCCACTGTGACACCAGCTTCTCCAAGGCCGTGGTAAATCTTCACAGTCACACATTCTATGAGTTGCTGTGCTGTCAGGAATGCAGCAATGTGGAGTATCTGGTGGGCACAGAGCATTATCGGATCCAGAAGGGGGATATTTTGATTATCGCGCCGGGTGTCAGTCACCGCCCTATTTTTCCCGCGGATATGGAGCCGTACCATCGGGACGTGCTTTGGATCAATGCGGAATTTCGAAACAATCTCCTGGCGCTGCTTTCTGACGATCCCCAGGAGGTGAAGCACGTCCAGATGCTTCGAACCGCCGGAACCCCCTGGGAACATCTGCCGGATGTTTTCCATCGCGGAGTTCTGGAGAGCGAGCGGAAGCAATTCGGATGGGAGCTTGCGGTTATCGGCAACACCATTACGCTTTTCAGCCTTATGAACCGTGCCATCCGGGACGGAAATGCCAAGCCTATGCACGCGGAGAAACGGGAGCTGCTGGATCAGGTCATGGCCTATATTGAGGGGCATCTGGAGGGAAAAATATCCCTGAAGGATATTGCCCGGCAATTCTACGTCAGTGAGAGCACCGTGAGCCACCTGTTCCAGGAAAAGATGGGCGTCAGCTTTTACCGCTGTGTAACCCAGCGCCGACTGATTGCGGCAAAGTCCCGGATCTGGGAGGGGGAATCCCTGGAGGCCGTGAGCCAGGCGGTAGGCTTTTCCGACTACTCCTCCTTCTATCGTGCCTTTAAGCGGGAATACGGTGTTTCTCCCCGCCAGATTACCCAGTTAAAGGGAAAAACGGAATAACGAAGCCGGGCTTTGGGAGTTTCCTCCAAAAGCCCGGCCTTTCCCGTTATTCTGTCAGCAGGGATAGCCTCCTGTTATCCGCGCCCTCCCCTTTCCTTCATATCCTTCCGGATCTGGTCCAGGCAGGCGGAAGGCACCGTGCCGCGTTTCCGGAAGGACGCCACAGTCTCACTCATCACCTGGAAATTCAGGGCCGTCCCTGCCCCATCGGGCACATAGTCCACAGCCCGGTCAGCGTCAATGCCAAATCGTCCGGCGGTTTCCACCGCGTCAATATTGGCGCCCAGGAAGATGAATTCCCACCCATAGCGCTCCTTCTGCCGCTGAATCATCTCCTTGACCTGACCGGAACCATAGCGGCGGCTGGAATTCTCCTCGCCGTCGGTGATGATCACAAACATCACCTTTTCCGCCCGGTAGTCCTCCGCAGTATTCTTCTGAGCGGTGCCAATCTTTTGGATGGTCATGCCAATGGCGTCCAGCAGGGCCGTACTGCCGCCTACAGAGTATTCTCTCTCCGTAATGGGATTGACTGCCCGGATGTCAATGCGGTCGTGGAGCAGCTCATAACGGTTGTCAAACAGCACCGTAGTGATGCGGCACTCCCCTTCCAGCTGCTTTTGCTTACCCAGCATGGAATTGAATCCTCCGATGGTATCCTTTTCCAAGCCTCCCATGGAGCCGCTCTTGTCCAGAATAAATACCAGTTCCGTCGTGTCCTTTATCATGTGAAAACCCTCCTGTTTTTTAATCTATCTATAGGATACAGCGGGAGGGCCTTCTTTTGGTCGCTTTGAAAACGACATAAATCATCCTCCGCCGAGAAGCGGCTGATCGTATTGAAACAGGACTTCGTTGATTTGATAAATGTCGTATATGCCGCTGACGATGAAGAATTCCACAATCACGTCAAACTTCTGACTGTGAGACAGCGCGTATCCGGCTCTTTCCAGCAGGTCATCGGTTTCCGCCAGGGTAAGCTCCAACCCGATGGCCAGGGCCAGAATTGTCCGTTTCCCGGGCATATAGCCCTTTCCGGTTCTGATTTTGGAAAACAGCTTCCGGTCTATGTTGGCCCGCTTGTACACCTGGACGTCCGTCTTTCCCTTTGCGTCGATCAGGCGGAGAAGTGTTACATGAAAGGGCTCGTCCAGGCTGCCGATCCTGTCTTCCAGGCTTTTCGGCGTCATCATGGGCGTTGGCATGGCGCAGGGCGCCGGATGTGAACAAGGCGCCGCCTCACAGCTCTCCGCGTCATACATCCCGCTTTGCTCCCCATCCAACCGCCGCCGGCGGAAGATACCGTGGGTGTCCACATAGTTCTCGTCTATGTAGCTTTCCACCGCGCCCAGCAGCTCCCTGCTCACCGCAAAGGATTCCCGGTCAAACACAACAAGGTACACATCCATATCCCGCTCCGCAAGAAAATCCTGAATGGCAGTTTTCGCCACCCGGAGGGCGTCGGCCTTGGGATAGCCATAGATACCGCTGGAGATCAGCGGAAACGCAATGCTTTCGCACCCGTTTTCTGCCGCGAGCTTCAGGGACCGGATGTACGCGCTGCGAAGGAGCTGTTCATTTTTCCGTGGATTCCATCGATGGTACACCGGCCCGGCGGCATGGATAACGAATTTTGTTGGAAGGTCAAATCCGGGCGTAATCGCCGCCTCCCCTGTTTTGATTGGCGCCGCCCGATCACAGGCAGCGCGCAGCTTGTCCGGGCCGGCTGCCCGAAAGATTGCGCCGCAGACACCGCCGCCCATGGCCAGTTCCGTATTCGCGGCGTTAACGATGGCATCCACCCGCATTGTGGTGATATCCTGACGAACGATTGTAAAAGGCATGATTTCCCTCCTTACGAAGACCCGCAAAAAAGCGTTTCGCCTGTCAAAGCTATTTCATTATAGCACATATTTCTCCCAAATACAAACTGCGTATTTGTTGACTTTGGTTATGATTCAAGCTATAATCAACCAGTGTAAGGACGCTTACGGATAACAAGGGGGTTACTGTATGTTTTTATTCTTTCCCTTCTCGCCGCTCCTCTATCGAACCCTTTTGATCTACATACTGGCTGCCATTACTCCCGCGGTGCTCCTGCTTCGTTATATTTACAAGCAGGATAAGATTGAGAAGGAACCGCCGGGCCTGATTTTCTCGCTGCTTCTGCGGGGTGTTGCCGCGGCGCTGTGCGCCATTGTCCTTGAAATGATCGGCAGTGCCATTCTGGATCGAACCCTTTCTCCCGACCATCCCTATTATGTTGCCGTACTGGCCTTTCTGGTGGTCGCCGCGGCGGAAGAGGGTACAAAGCTCTTCTTCCTCAAACGCCGGACATGGAACGACCCGAACTTCTCCCACATGTTTGACGCCATAGTTTACTCCGCCGCCGTATCTCTTGGATTTGCCGCGTTTGAAAATATCAAATATGTGTTTTCCTACGGCATATCCGTCGTGTTTCCCAGGGCTCTGTTTGCCATCCCCGGTCACCTGGGCTTTTCCGTCTTTATGGGTGTTTTTTACGGGAAAGCCAAGGTGTGCGCCAACAATGGGGACAACGGGGGAAAGACCTGGAATCTCCTGCTTGGATACCTTTCCTCTGTATTTCTCCACGGTTTTTATGATTCCTGCGCTATGAGCGGCACCACACAGGCAGTGATTCTCTTTTATGTCTTCGTGGCAGTCATGTATTTTGTTGTATATCGGATGATCCGCTCCGCCTCACGCAAGGATCGGCCTGTCTTCTAAAAATAATGCACCGCCCAGCCGGTTTCTCCCGGCTGGGCGGTTTGTGTTGCGCGCGCCCCTTATCCCAGGGCTATATCCAGCGCCAGCATGATGGTAAACCCCAACCCGAAGGACAGCGTTCCCATATCAGAGTGTTCACCGGCGGACGCGTCCGGAATCAGCTCCTCCACCACCACGTAGAACATAGCTCCCGCCGCGAAGCTCAGCAGATATGGCAGGGCCGGCACAATAAGTCCCGCTGCCCAGATGGTCAAAATGGCGGCGATCGGCTCCACCACACCTGACAGAACCCCATACAAAAAGGCTCTGCCCTTTCCCATGCCCTCCCCTCGAAGGGGCATAGAAATAATAGCCCCCTCCGGGAAATTCTGAATGGCAATTCCCAGAGACAGCGCCAGGGCGCCGGCAACGGTAATCCCGCTGTTGCCGGCCATCAAGCCTGCCAGTACCGCCCCTACTGCCATACCCTCAGGGATGTTATGGAGGGTAACAGCCAGCACCAGCATGGTAATCCGTTTGAGCTTGGCGTGGGGCCCTTCCGGCTGAATGCTGTACGGATGCAGATGGGGAATCCCATGATCCAGCGCAAGCAGAAAGAACATACCCAGCCAAAAGCCTGCCACCGCCGGGACAAAGGCCCACCGCCCCATGTATGATGCCTGCTCCATGGCTGGCACCAGCAGGCTCCAGACAGACGCCGCTACCATGACACCGGCCGCGAATCCGGTCAGAAGACGCTGAATAGATGAACGCAGCACGCCGCCCAGGATAAACACAGCGGCAGCGCCCAATGTTGTACCAAGAAACGGGAGCATAATTCCCTGCAAAACCTTGATTTCCATATAGCCTCCTTATCTACCGCGGTTAATAAAAGTTGATTGCGCTTTATGTCAAAACGCCCTTGCCCCAAGCGTGGAATGAAAACGAGCTTATTTTGATCTCACCACTTGTATAGCTGGATTCTCTTATCAGAATATGCACAATCTGCCTGGATGTGACTGGCTGCCTCTCATGCCCTCTCGTCCCAAAAGGTAATGTCAAGAGTTATGCG
>DEUP01000041.1 GCA_002362625.1 Clostridiales bacterium UBA3259 | reverse complement strand
TGCGGCAGCTCCTTTCGTTTCACCGATCCTTCGGTGTAGTTTTACTATATCACATTTGGTTGGAATTGACAAGAGGATTTTATTATTTTACATTCTGTTCATGCAAAATATATAATTCCCCAGCTTACAGCAAACTTTGCTCGTTGATTACCAGATGGAAGGTCAGTCCCAGCCGCTCCGCCGCGTTCCGGCACAGCAGCATCCGCTTCATAAAGATCTCAAAGTATTCCATCACCGAGCTGACGGAGGTGTCTACCGTCAGATTTAACGTGATCTGCTTTCCCTCCGGGTCGATTTCCAGCTTGGACGCCGTGACCGAGTAGTTCACCCGGTCGTGAATGTCCTCCTGGATATCGGCGGATTTGCGGACACGGGAGCGGCGCACATCGGATTTGTCCGCAAGGAACAGCGCTGCCGATACCGCGTTCACCGGAACGCCGGTTCCCTCATCGTGGTTTCCGATGGCAGTGACAATGGCGGCAATCTCCTCCGGCGGAAAGTTCATTCTGTCCAGAATCCGGAAGGCCATCACCGCGCCGCTTTGGCTGTGATCCACCCGGTTCACCACGTTGCCGATATCATGGAGGTATCCGGCAATCTTCGCCAGCTCCACCGTCCGGGGAGGATAGCCCAGCTTTTCCAGGATCTCCCCTGCCATCTCCGCCACCTTCGTCACATGGGCAAAGCTGTGCTCCGTAAAGCCCAGGGCTTTCAGGGACGCGTCCGCCTGGGCAATATATACATTCACCGCCCCATCCCGGCGGATCTCTTCATAAGTCATAGTTCTCTCCTTTTGGATTCATGATATTCCTGTTTAGAATATCACTCAATTGTAAATTTTGCACACATTGGAATGTAAATTTTTTATTTCCGACCCTCCCAAAACCTGCGTGGAAACGTTTGCATTCTTCCTTCGCCTATGATATAATACCCAGGAAATCCACGCGTCTTCCATTTTTTACCTTAAGGAGTATCCTTCGTATGCACGATTCCTACTCTACCGGCGCTTTTGAATCGAAATATACCTATTACGGAAGGGATCTTGGGATCACCTGGACAGCCAAGAAGACCACCTTCCGTCTTTGGGCGCCCACCGCCGAGGAGGTTCGGGTGTCCATCTACCGCAGCGGCAACCCCAATTCCGACGATCTGATGCGGCAATTCCCCATGACCCCGGACGCAAACGGCACCTGGGTAGCCCAGGAGTCCGGCGACTTTAACGGTCTGTACTACACCTATCTTGTGATGGTGGACGGCCAAATGGTGGAATGCTGTGACCCCTATGCCAGAGCCACCGGCGTCAACGGGGAGCGGGCCATGATCCTGGATCTCCGGGCCACGGATCCCGACGGCTGGGATCAGGATTCAGACCCCCATGCCGGAAGCTCCATCACCGACGCCGTTATCTACGAACTGCACGTCCGGGATCTGTCTATGCACCGCAGCGGGCACATCCAGAACAAGGGGAAATTTCTGGGTCTGACGGAAACCGGTACCAAAACCAAGGGCGGCCATCCTACCGGCCTGGATCACATCCGGGAGCTGGGCATCACCCATCTGCACCTGCTGCCTGTGTTTGACTATGGCTATACCGACGAGGCCAGCCGCAAGCCCCAATTCAACTGGGGCTATGACCCGGTGAACTTCAACGTCCCGGAAGGCTCCTACGCCACCAATCCCTTTAACGGCGGCATTCGGGTCAAGGAAATGAAGCAGATGGTCAAGGCCCTTCACGAAAACGGCATCAGCGTGGTCATGGACGTGGTGTATAACCATGTTTACGACGCCGCGGCCTTCTGCTTTAACCAGATTGTTCCCGGCTATTTCAGCCGGATCGACAGCGGCGGCGTCTATTCCAACGGCTCCTTCTGCGGCAACGATACCGCCTCCGAGCGCTCCATGGTTCGAAAATACATTGTGGATTCCGTAAAATACTGGGCGGACGAATACCACATCGACGGATTCCGGTTTGACCTGGTAGGCCTGATCGATGTTGTCACCATAAACGATATCATCCGCGCCGTCCACAGCACCCATCCCAACGTGATCTTCTACGGCGAGGGCTGGACGATGAACACCCGCCTGACCAAGCCCGGGCTTGCGCTGTGTACCCACGACAATTCCGCCCTGGTGCCCGGCTTCTCCTTCTTCAGCGACACTCTGCGGGATCTGATGCGTGGGTCCGTATTCTATGAAGATGTTCCCGGCTATGTCACTGGCGCCATTTGTAATAAGGGTGACCTGGAAGCCTGCTTTATGGGTGTCCCCGCCTGGGCTTCTCAGCCCTATCAGAGTGTCAATTACGTCTCCTGTCATGACAACCACACCCTCTTTGACAGGATCTCCATTGCCGCCCCGGAAGCGCCCCGGGAGATTCAGGTGCAAATGAACCATCTGGCGGCGGCCTTTACCATTCTCTCCCAGGGCGTTCCTTTTATGCAGGCGGGAGAAGAACTGCTTCGCACCAAGCCCGGCAGACATGGGGGCTTTGAACACAACAGCTACCGTTCCCCGGACAAGGTCAACGCTATCAAATGGGACACCCTGGATCTTCCCGAATACCAGCAGACCCTTTCCTATTACAAGGGCCTGATCGCCTTCCGCAAGGCCCATCCCAGTCTGCGGCTGACCACCCGGGAGGCGGTTTTTCAGAATGTTCACCCGGTGCCCTGCGAGAATCCCCATTGTGTAGCCTTCCAGATCGATGAGCCAAAGCAGGAGCTTCTTGTCATATTCAACGCCGACACCCAGCCCTTCTTCCAGACCCTGCCAGAGGGAGATTGGGAGGTTCACATTGAAGGAAGCAAGGCCGGTACCCAGCCCTTGCGCACTGCCGCTAATCATGTGATTGTTCCCCCCCACTCCACCACCGTTTTGGTGCGGCGCAAGCCCGTGGATGTGGTAGCCGCCCTGCTTTGGGAAAAGGATAAGTTCCTGATCTGCCAGCGTCCGGCGAATAAGCCCCGGGGACTGCTCTGGGAGTTTGTAGGCGGTAAGGTGGAACCCGGCGAGACTTTGCCCCAGGCCCTGTCCCGGGAATGCGCGGAGGAGCTGGCCGTCACCGTAGATGTGGGCAGTCAGTTCATGCAGGTAGTTCATCAGTATCCGGACATTCTCATCCGGCTGACCCTGTTCCACTGCACCATTCCCACCGGTTTCCCCCAGATGCTGGAGCATGTGGATCTCAAATGGATCCATCCCAGCCAGGCGGGAGACTTCGAATTCTGTCCCGCTGACGCGGAAATTTTGAAAGAAATCAAGCGCCAGTATCAGAACCGGAAGCCGCTGTAGTCTTTCCTCAGACGTATGATTTTCCGTTCCCCGGGCATCCTGAATACGGGGTGAGTGCATGGAAAATCGAAAGGAAAAGCAAAATTCCTTTGTCCGTCTGGATCCGGAGGAAGAGATCTGTCCTGCCTTTGACAGCTGCTCTATCAAGAAGTTTTCCGCACCGGACTGGAAGGAAATGGGCGTCTTCGTCCTGGATAACTGTGCTGAGGAGCATATTCAGTAACGAAAGCGGCAGCTCACGGCTGCCGCTTTCAGCATTTTTTACAGATTCCAAAAAGTTTGGTTTGACTTTTGTTGGTAAATTGACTATAATACAGGTAAGAGAAGCGAACGCTCTCTCGAAAGGAGGCATTTTAATGGAAAAGAAAATCATTACCATCAGCCGTGAGTTTGGTTCCGGCGGCCGTACCGTAGGCCATATGATCGCGGATCGTCTGGGGATTCCCTTCTATGATAAGGAACTGGTGGATCAGATTGCTGTAGAGTCCGGCTTTGCCCCCAAGTTCATTGAGGAGCATGGCGAGCATTCTCCCGGCAGCAGTCTGTTCTCCTATGCCTTTGCCCCCCAGGGTGTTCCCGGGGTTATGAACGGCCTGTCCACCGCTGACTTCCTTTGGAACATCCAGTGCAGCGTGATTCTGCAGCTGGCCGAGCAAGGCCCCTGCGTCATCGTAGGCCGGAACGCGGACTACATTCTGAAGGATCGGCCCGACGCCCTCCACCTGTTCGTCTACGCGGACATTGCCTACCGTGCCGACCGGATCGTCCACAAGTACGGCGAGTCCGACAAGAGTCCGGAAGCCCGTCTCAATGAGAAGGATAAGCGCCGCCGGGTGAACTACCAGCACTACACCGGCCGGAACTGGGGCCAGGCCCAGAACTACGACATCTGCCTGGACACCGGCACCTTGGGTATTGAGCAGTGCGTGGACATCGTCTGCGGCGTTGTGGAAAAGTCCAGGGAAGCATAATAAACTACATAAAAGCAGGCTGTGCCAAACCGGCACAGCCTGCTTTATTTTGTCTGGTAGTCGCTTACTCCCTACTTACGAAGTACACGATTTTCTCTGGAAGCTCGGCAAGGTACTGCTTCGCTTGGGATGGATAAATACACATATCGGGCACATCTTCAAGCGGAATCCAGCACATATTCAGTTCAATACGCTCATTTCCCAAATTGTCCAGCGCCTTAAAATCCCGGTCAAGGGGAATTTGCGTTTCGTCCCTCAAGGAAATCAGATAAAACATATTTATCTGATGACATGGGCGATTTCCCCAAGGAAAGAAATTCTCATTTACCATAAGTAATCTTTCGATTTTAATATCTGCTCCAATTTCTTCCCGAAACTCTCTGATAAGCGTTTCACCTGTCGTTTCTCCAAAGGCAACATGACCGCCAATAAAAGCATATCCATCATCACCCTCAGCGTTTTGCAGAAGCACCTTGCCATTATGGATCAGCACGCCGCCCACACGGTATGAAAAAATGTAATCGCCGGTTTTGAACAGGATGTCTTCCATGGCAGCTCCTTTCTCAGACTGTTGCGGCTTCGTTCTCCTTAATATGGATATTGACGCCGTTGACCTCCACGTCCTCGTCAGCGGAAATCAGGATGTACTTCACGCCGCCGATGATCCGCGTCTCCACCAGATCACTTCTGGCAGGGTCCACCTTGATGACCACATCCGGCGTCTTCACCTCGAAGTGCTTGTCGTCGATAATGTTCTTGGGATGGAGGTCCGCCTCAAAGCCGAAGGCTTCGTCATAGTCCACGCTGAACTTGGCAACATGCTCCTCGCTGACGCCGCAGGCGGACAGGACCTCCTTCACCTCTTCCTTGCTGATCATCAGAGGCTCCGGAACCTTGCTCTCCTTGTGCAGCTCGATCCGCTGGCAGAGCTGGTCATGGACGGTCTGAACCACGTCCAGACTGCAATCCTCCCCAAGAGAGGTGGTAAGCAGGGCCTCGAAGGACTTCTTCTGCTCCGCGGCGGGCTGGGGTACCGGGGTATTGAAAATGGCCTCGATAAAGGCGTCCTGGCCTACCTTGATGTCATGGGTATAGTACAGGGCGTTATAGATGTTGGTGGCCCGATTGTCAAAGGCCGGGAACAGGAAGCCCAGAGCGGGAGCGGCCACCATCTGGTTCATAGCACCGTCGTGGAAGGTCTTCTCCTCCGGCACATAGTGGAGGTTCGCTTTCGTCTGCTTCACCGGACAGATGGTGCAGAGGATGCAGGTATACACCTCCTCCGACTGGTCGGCGCTGCTGCCGCCGTCCTTGCCCTTGAAGGGCACGTCATAGCTGTCACAGCCCAGTAAAATCAGGTAGTTTCCCTCCAGGGCCACATTCTCGATTACCTTTTTGTAGAACTCTCCCCGAAGCTCCTCGTCGTTCAGCTTACTGTCCCGAAGACCCATTAATAGCTTATGCTCGGGAGAATCCGCCACCTGGCTGGTTTTGAAGGTGATGTCGATGAGATTCTTCCCCAGGCCGCCGGAGAGGGTGCGGCGCAGAAGGGCAAAATACTTGTCAGATTCATTTTCCGGCATCAGGGACACGGACTGGCGGAACTCGGAGATTATCTCTCCGTTTTCGTTGACATAGCAGCCAAACAGATGGGTAATATTGCTTCGATCCCGGCGCAGGTGACGCCGGATCTCACTGATTTCCTTATCGATCATATTGTTACCTCGTTTCCTTCTACTGTAGATGCCCGTGCATTATAGCACACCAAAATGAAAAAATCCAGTCCCCTGTCAAGGAAAGAAACAGCCCTTCCATTTACGTCCCCTTCTCCGGCGCCATACATAAAAAGCCGGCCTCCCAAAGCAGAGAGACCAGCTTTTTACGATCCATCAGATTATGTCAGCTCCAAATGACTTTCCCGCAGGGCCTTGCGGATCACCACCGCCAGAATGGGGGCAAAGATCACCGCGACCACGGCGTTGAATACCGTTGCGGGCAGCTTCGCCGCCACGGCCAGCCAGGCCGCTTCCACGGTATATCCCTTGACCAGAACACTTTTCAGGTAGGTTTTCAGCAGGTACAGCACCCCATAGGTGATCGCGCCCGCCGTGGTCGCCAGGGCTGCGATGCCGTGGTTCCACTCCTTTTTGAATCCCAGAATCACCAGGCCTGTGACAATACCGCAGGCCCCCTTGCTGAGAAAGGTAATCCAGCACTCGGCGATGTACATAGGATTGAACATGTCATAGATCATGGAGCCAAGCCCTGCCGCCAGTCCTCCCAGCCAGGGTCCCAGCAAAATGCCGCTGAGGGCGCACATAATGTTGCCCAGATGGAAGGAGGTATTTCCTCCGATATCAATGGGAATGGTGATCCGCAGGGCGGAGCCTACCGCCACCAGAGCCGCCAAAAGGGCAGCCAGTACCAGACGCTTGGTGGAAATTTTCTGTTTGTTTTCCATATTTCTTCCCTCCTTTTTGGTTTTATGCTATTATAGCGAAATCTGGTAATAAATACATATCCAATATTATAATATAAATTAAGGCCAGTTTGAGAGAATGGGCTGGAAAGCACGAAGAATGTATCATTTTGATTTTAATGGATAAAAAAGACTGTACAGTTTCCCATTTTGATGGTACAATGTCCTTGGCAATTCAAAACCGAAAGGGGAACCATACCATGAGATTAATTCGCGCAAAGGACTATTCTGACGTCAGCCGGAAGGCTGCCAACATTATCGCCGCTCAGATCCAGCTGAAGCCTGACTGTGTTCTGGGCCTTGCCACCGGCAGCAGCCCCATCGGCACCTACAAAGAGCTGATCGCGAAATATGAATCCGGCGATCTGGACTTCTCCCAGGTCAAAACCGTGAACCTGGACGAATATGTAGGCCTTAACAAGGATCACGACCAGAGCTACGCCTACTTCATGCGTCACAACCTGTTCGACCATGTGAACATCGACCAAAGCAACTGCAACATTCCCAACGGCATGAACCCTGACGCCGAGGCGGAATGCGCCCGGTATGACGCTGTCATCGATGCCTTCGGCGGCGCTGACCTGCAGCTGCTGGGCCTCGGCCCCAACGGCCACATCGGCTTCAACGAGCCGGGGGACGCCTTTGTGAAGGGCACCAACAAGGTG
The DNA here is from genome assembly GCA_002362625.1 of Clostridiales bacterium UBA3259. The sequence goes on along the minus strand of DEUP01000041.1, from coordinate 7,653 downwards.
GCTCTGAAGGACTCCACCATCGACGCCAACGCCCGGTTCTTCGCCTCCCGTGAGGATGTTCCCACCCACGCCTACACCATGGGCATCGGCGCCATTATGAAGGCAAAGCGGGTTCTGCTGGTGGTCAACGGCGAAAACAAGGCCCAGGCCGTGAAGGACTGCTTCTTCGGCCCCATCCAGCCCCAGGCTCCCGGCTCCATTCTCCAGCTTCATCCCGACTTCACCCTGGTTGCCGACGAGGCCGCCCTGTCCCTGGTGAAGGATCTGCTGTAATTTTCCTCCCGTTTGAAAAGCAGCCCGTTTCCCCTTTTTGAGAGACGGGCTGTTTTTGTATCAGATTTCCTTTTTCCGGGAATCCTATCCAAGGAAAGGGGAAATTACCATGGAATTCATTCATTCAGAAACAAGGAAAAACCTGGCCCGTTCCTTTGCTGGAGAATCCCAGGCCAGAAGCCGCTACACCATCTACGCGGGTATCGCCCGGAAGGAAAATCAGGAGTGGATCGCGAGAATCTTTGAGGAAACCGCCGATAATGAGGCCGTCCACGCCCAGGAATTTCTGGAAATGCTTCAGGAGCTGGGCGGCTGCGGGGCCAATATTGAGGTCAGCGCCGGGTATCCCTTCCAGCTGGGCGCCACCGCGGAAAACCTGAGCTTTGCCGCCGACGGAGAACGGGAGGAGCACGACAACGCCTACCCGGGCTTTGCGGAAATCGCCCGGCGGGAGGGCTACAAGGACGCCGCCCGGCTGTGGATGCAGATTGCCCGGATTGAGGGCGTCCACCACGGCCAGTTCCGCTGCCTGGAGGAGCAGCTGCTCAAGGGAGAGCTGACGGAAAAGGAAAATCCCATCCGCTGGCGGTGCTTAAACTGCGGCTACACCTACGAGGGGATTCGCGCCTGTGATCCCTGCCCGGTCTGCGGAAAAAGCGCCTCCTGGCAGGAGGGGGATCTTGACCGGAAGGCATTTATGGAAAATTAGGGAAGCTCTGACCCCATTCCGCGGCAGAAAAACTGCCGCGGAAAACTTTTTCCATCTTTATTATTTACAGACGGCACTGCCATATGGTATGATATACGTTAGGATTACGTAATACAGAGGTTATGGCAATGAATTACATCGTATTGGATATGGAATGGAATCAGCCCTGGCCCGGCTCCCCTTCTTCTCAGAAGGTGCTTCCGGTGAGCATTCGGGGAGAGATTATCCAGATTGGAGCCGTCCGTGTGACGGAGGATCAGGAAGTGGCCGACGAATTTCAGGTCATGGTGAAGCCCAAATATTACCGCCGCTTAAACCGCCGGGTGAGCAAGCTGACGGGAATTAAGGAAAATCAGCTGCGTGAGGAGGGCGTCCCCTTCCCGGAAGCCATGGAGATATTCCGCCGCTGGTGTGGAGAGGATATCATTTTCCTGACCTGGGGCTTTGACGACATCGGCATTCTCCGGGAAAACCTTCAGCTCTACGGCCTGGACACCGGCTTTACAAACCGCTGGTACAACGCCCAGATGATCTTCAACGCCCAGACCGACGGCTCCAACTCCCAAAAGGCCCTGAAGACCGCCATGGAGATTTTCGGCATCGAGCCGAGCCGTCCCGCCCACGACGCCCTGGGAGACGCCTACCACACCGCCCTGATCTGCGCCCGGCTGAACCTGAAGCAGGGGGCGGAGGAATATGACGAGGCCCTGAAAAGCCACGAAAACGGCTTCCATGGGGCGGAGCTTCCCGGCTGCGTTGCCAGGAAGGTATTCCATGACTATTCGGATAAGCGCAGCGCCCTCAGCGCCATGTCCGGGGAGGAAAACCGCTGTCCCGTCTGCGACGGAAGAATGCTGGGATCCCGCTGGTTTGCCCAGCCGGGACACCGGTACATGGATCTGGCTGCCTGCCCGGAGCACGGAAAGTTCCTGATCCGCATTCGGCTGTCCGAGCAGCCTGACGGAAAAATCAGAGTCAGCCGCCTGACCTATGAGGCCACCTCCGAGGCCGCCCAGGTCTACGCCCGCCGGGCGGAAAAGGCTGACCCGGAGGAGTATTCCCGTCCCCGTCGCCGCCGCAGAAGAAGAAGCGCCCCGAAGCCGGATCCCCAGGAAAAACCATAACGCCCTTCGCCGCCTCTGCTCCGCCCCGCAGTGGCGGCATGTTTCGTCCCCTCATACGTTAAAGAAATCTTAACTTGTTTTCCGGAAAAAATCCCTGTCCCGGCCTTTACCTTCCCGGAAAAAGGTGGTAAAATATATGGTACTTTACCCTATCATGAATGGAAGACGCCTATGAAATTGTCCCTGAAGAAACCTATAAAATGGAATTTCCTGGCTCTGGCCTTTGCCCTGCCCTGTGTGGGAATGCTGTTCGTCATGCTCGTCAGCCAGTATGAGCCTTTTGGAAAATATTCCATGCTGTATTCGGATATGTACCATCAGTATTATCCCTTTTTTGTGGCCTACCGGCAGGCTCTGCGCAGCGGCTCCGGGCTGATCTATACCTGGAGCGTGGGCATGGGCATGGATTATTTAGGCCTGATCGCCTATTACCTGGCCTCCCCTCTGAACCTGCTCAGCGTCCTTGTGCCGGAAGCTTGGCTGCTGGAATATTTTTCCCTGCTGGTGCCCATCAAGCTGGGGCTTGCGGGACTCTTCTTTGCCCTGTTCCTGAAGAAAATCTTCGGTAAAAACGACCTGTCCATTGTCCTTTTCGGCGGCCTTTACGGCCTGTGCGCCTGGGCCCTGGGGTTTCAGTGGAACGTCATGTGGCTGGATACCTTCGCCCTGCTGCCATTGGTGGTCCTGGGCACGGTAGCGCTGTTGCGGGATCAAAAATTTATTCTCTACACCCTTACCCTGTTTCTCTCCATTTTTGCCAATTATTATATTGGTTTTTTCACCTGTATCTTTGTTTTTCTTCTGTTTTTCGTGTATCAGATCTGCCGCTGGGGCGGCTGGAAGAAATTCCTTCTCGACCTTTGCCGCATTGCTTTCTTCTCCGCCCTTGCCATCGGCATGACGGCGGTTCTGACCATCCCCGCCCTGAGTGCCCTTCAGACCACCCAAAGCAGCGTCAATAAGTTCCCCACCGGCTTCCGGCTGAACATCGCGGACAAGAACACCATTCTCGGCCTGCTGGACGCCATGCGGCAGGTGGCCGGAAATATGGGCGGCGCCATTGAGCCGAACTTCAAAGAGGGGCTTCCCAATGTGTACTGCGGCATTATCAGCGTCTATCTCATGTTCCTGTACCTGATGGCAAAGGATGTAAAGCTCCGGGACAAGATCTGCGCTGTGGCGCTGCTGATATTCTTCAATCTCAGCTTTATCATCCGGCAGCTGGACTACATCTGGCACGGCTTCCACTTCACCAACATGATCCCCTACCGGTTCAGCTTTCTGTACAGCTTTGTAGTGCTGTATATGGCCTATCGGGCCTGGCTCCTCCGTCGGAAGTTCCGCTGGTCCCAACACATCGCCGCCGGATTGCTCACCGCCGGGGTTCTCTCCTGCTCCCATGATCTGCGGGAAACCATTCCCCTGTCTCTTGGCTCTCTGGAGCTGGACATCCCTGTGTATCTCCTTTACAACCTGGTGTTTTTGCTCCTGTACCTTCTCTCTTTTATCTGCGGCAGCTTCCGACCCAAAATTCCTGAGGATGCCTCCCATGGGGAGCTGCTCCGGATCCGCATAGACGTAGCCCGGCAGAAGAGCCTGTCCCGGCTGCTGGTTCTGACGATCATGGGTGTGGAGCTGATCGGAAATCTGGTCTGCTTTGGCCTGTACTTCACCGGAACCGGCGTATCCAACTACCCCAAGGGCACCACCTACACCGCCTCCGTCATCCGCTACATGAAGGAACGGGAGGAGGATACCCTCTTCTACCGGTCAGAAACCACCCATTCCCAAACCCTGAACGACGGGGCGTTAAACGGCTACAACGGTGTCTCCGCCTTCACCAGCTCCGCCAATGTAAAGGTCACGGAGTTCATGAAGGCCCTGGGCTACGGGGCGAAAAACACCTACAACCGGTATCTGTTTGAGGAAAGCTCTCCTGTGGCCAATCTGTATCTGGGCTTAAAGTATATGATTGACCGGGAGGGCAAGGACAGAAGCAGCACCTTCTTCCGGGATGTGAACCACTTCGGCGATACCACCCTCCTGGAAAACCAGGCCTACCTGCCTCTGGGATTCCTGACGGAAAGCGCCTTAGCCGATCTCAGCTTCGATTCCTCCGGGAACGCCTTCCTTTTCCAGAACAGCCTCTTCTCCTCCTCCACCGGACTGGAAGAAGATGTCTGGCATGTGGTTTCCGGGGAAAACACCACCATCACCGGCAACGGCGTCCAGATTTCTGACAGCAACGGAAGCGGCTACTGCCAGTATCGCGACAGCACCGCGGGTTCTGATATCACCTATTCCTTCCAGGCGGATCGGGACGGCTTTGCCTGCATCCACCTAAACCTCCCTAAGCGCAACACCTTCTATGTCAGCGTGGGCGGCGTGGAGCTGTTTCAGGAGAGCATCAGCCTGCCCCAGATGCTGGCCGTGCAGGACGTGAAAACCGGTGACACCATTGATGTCCGCATCGTCTGCAAGGAAGGCGAGGAAAGCACCATGACCGTCAGCGCCGCCATCTTGAACCACGACCGGTTCTGGGAGGGCTACGACATTCTGAACGAAAGCGTCTGGAATCCGACGCAGTTTGAAAGCACCTATGTTTCCGGCACCATCCGCTGCAGCCGGGACGGTCTGCTCTACACCTCCATTCCCCAGAACGGAAACTGGACCGCCACGGTGGACGGCGTTCCCGCGGAGGTCCGGCTGGTTGGGGACTGCATGTGTGCCGTGGAGCTGACAGAAGGAACCCACACCGTCTCCTTCCGCTATCACAATGCCGCCTTGTCCCTGGGCTGGAAAATCTCCCTGGGGTGCGCGCTGGTATTCCTGCTGGTGGTCGTGGTTGTGGAGAAGCCTTACGGACTGCCCTTCCCAAAGTCTGGCAGCTCCGGAAAGTATCTCAGATAAGTCAAAACCTCCGGCTAAGGCGGAGGCTTGAGTAAGCCCTAGAAGGGCATAATACAGACCTTTGCCCCTAAAGGGGCCCCGAATGGTTTGCCGACCGCATTCTGTTTACGGGCCGCCCCTTAAGGGGCATTCTTTATGCCTTATGGAAAATCCCCCTTTCTTCAATTATGGGAAAGGGCGGCAGCACTTTTTTGCTGTCGCCCCTTGATTACCCACCAGCAAGGACAGGCGGGGCTGTCAACGGTGGGCGTAGCCCATTCACTTGCCGTTGACCGGCTCGGCTGGATTTGCTATCTTTACTCGCTAAGTATCGTTGACGGCGTAACAGACTGAAAAACAATCATACTGTCAAAGATGTCTTGCGGAGTAATCGTTACTGTATATGCTGACTTTAACATTTTCTGCATACCGGACAAACTAACATTAAGTGTGGTAATTGACTGTTTGCTGCTCAAAATCTGCTCCCACACTTCATCAGAAGTTGCACTTGCAAAATCAATAAAATACTGACCATTATCTGCATTGGAGAACTGATTATTCAAATCATTTGAGTTACTAACTTCCAAAACCTCAAACTCTCCATTGCCCTTTTGAGAGTTAAACTGCGTCTCCTGTGCGTCTGTTCCTATCGAATAGTATCCTTTACCAAGATTGTCTGAAAGTAATTCTCCCAAACAGGTATATCCTGCAACAGAGCTTTTACCGATGTGACCATTATGACCATTGATAAATAGAACGGTATTATCGCCATGCTGTAAAAACCACTCTACCTTTTCATACATATACTGGTCACGGGTAGCGTTGTAGTTATCACTTAGCTGTACCTCACAACAGGCATAAATAGTTTTTGCACATTCTTTTGCAAAATCAAAAGCCGGCTGACCTAAACTGTCTACAATATCGGTTTCAACAGTGTCCAGTTTTTCAATAAATTCTGAAACGCTCTCCTTTGCGCTATTCAACGCCGCTTCATCTAAGGAATTTCTGTTCTCGTCTGTAAGTTGTGCAAACACTTCTGAATATTCTGCGCTTAATTCCGGATGAGTTTGGTCGATAACAGAAAACAGATATTCCTTGTTATTATCAAACCGCTGTACATCCATACCATAAAAATGCAATGCTTCTTTTTCCGAAACAGTTTCATTGTAGGAACGCATCCAGTCTACCAAATCAGCCATTTCCTGTGTACGATAAATGGCAAATCCTATTTCTGCAACGACTTCTTCAGCAGTTCCATTACCGCCATTGATATACTGGTCTACTTTGAGCGCTCCGCCAAAATCTCCCTCTATGATGAAAGTGTGGCAACCATTATTCTCTACCAGAGCTTTGAATACATCTAATTTCATTTGATGATACTGCGCCACACCATGACTTGCTTCTCCCAGCCCTACAATCTGCACATCAGAAGATACAGAAATTGTCCCTATGTCAGATTGTGTATAAGATAGATCTGCTGATATAGATGATTTTGTATTCCCACACCCAGTAAAAAGGGTAAAACAAATTGCTGTCGAAAGACACATATTAAATATTCTTTTCAGCTTCATAATAGATACCTCATTTTTCTTCATCAACAAATTCAAACAAGTCCTCAACAGTCACATGGAATACTTTTGCAATATCCATAGCTAATTTAAGGGACGGATTATATCTGCCATTTTCAAGGTGAACGATTGTTTCTCGTCTCGCACCAACAAGCTCTGCAAGTTCGCTTTGTTTATATCCTGCCTGCTCACGATATTCTTTAATTTTTGTAACAAGAGCCATATCATACCCCCTTGCTATCTATAATCACAAACATCAATGTCCGAATGATAGATAAAATCAAAATAGACAAAACAATAATCCATCCAATCATTCCCATATTGATAGCATTAACATGACCAAGAATAGCACAGCCCCAAGCAACTACAACCATAACAGCAATAAAAATCTTCAAACAAAATGAGTCACACCGTTTCAAGTTTCGCTCTGCCATTTCATCAACACCTTCCTTTTTGTATTTCTTAATTCTCATTTGCTGAAATGCAAAAAAGGCAGCAAGGAAATAGCCAAGTACAAGCTGTAAAGTTGGATACCAGTCTTTCCAATCTGTTCTTGCCCACATCCAGTAGTAAGATACAAGAATGATTGCGTAGATTATTTTTGTTCCAACAATTTCTCTTAAAGATACTTTTTTATTCATATTTCTTTCCTCTGTGTTATATATTTCGCACTTGCGATGTTATAAATATATCACTCCTATTTGCGTATGTCAATAGGGAAAGTGAAATATTTTTAACTTTCATTTTCGGAATAGGGGCTGCCGTCAATCAAATTCTTGTGTGTTACTTTACCGCACATGAGCATTTCCGGCCGGGTGGAAAGCAGTCTGAACGGCACCCTGGTGGTGACCGTAGAGGACGCGGGCTATGATGCCGGTCAAAGCGTGGCGGTCGTCCGGGAGGACGGCACTTCCCTGGGGCAGGGCAGCCTCTACATCCACAGCGCCTGGAAGGCCACGGCCTATACCGGCATTGTGTCCGCCGTCCACGCTCAGGCGGAAAAGGAAATTTCCTCCGGCGGCTCCCTCTTTACCCTGAAGGACACGGACTTCCCCGCGGAAAAGCACAAAAACCTTGCACCTGCTTTTCC
>DEUP01000022.1 GCA_002362625.1 Clostridiales bacterium UBA3259 | reverse complement strand
TGGCTGCGGCAACTGGAACGACTGCGACAACAACCGCTGCGGCTGCGGCTGCTAAAAAGAAGGGGCGTCCGTAAGGACGCCCAAACTTTTTATTTTTCCGCAGTCTTCTTGTGCCGCTTCCGGAGGATTAGAAACAGGATCAGGACAAGCGCGAACCCACCGCCAACCATGGCGGCAGGCAGCTGCCAATGGATCGGCTCCGTCTCAATAATGGCGGCCTTTTCCTCAGCGCCGGTCAAGGGGAAGACCACATAGCTTCCGCTTACGCTGTGGGAAACCGTATGCCAGCCCTGGTCGTCATATACCTGCACCGTCAAGCGCTGGGTGTCGCAGCCCTCAGGCAGGCACAGCCGTCCGGTGGTGACGGAGTCCTCCGGCAGCACCATGTCCCAGGAACCCAGCAGGACATCCCGGCTTTCCAGGGCAGGCGCGTCCACCGATGGGCTGATGGACAGAGCCGCGTCAGCGGAGAAGGCTCCCTGCACCAGCAGCAGAGGCTTTCCGGTGTCGGACAGGGCCTGACTTTGAATGGTAATGTCCAGGTTATCGTAAACCGCCTCAAAGGTCAGGTCAAAGAAGATTTTGCTCAAATCGGCTTCTTCCAGTCCCTCCCACCTGGAAATGGCGCCTTCCCGCTGCGGAAGCTGGGGAATCTTGCTTTGATCCAGGGCGGAGCCGGTGGACACCCGGAGCTGCTTTTCCGTCCCGTCGTCAAACCGGAAGGTTACCAGAGCGCGGCCAAATACCTCAGGCAGATCGGACAGCTGGAAGAACGCCCCTTCACTGAGAGGCTGGGCAAGGCCCTCGTAGCTGATGCCGTCAATGCCTCCCGGATCCTGGCCGACGGTAAGATAGTAATTGCCGGAAATGGGAGTCTCCACATCCTCATGGGTGTTTTCCTCCACGCCGCCCAGAATAGCGCCCCATTTCTCGCTGCCGTCCTCCAGCCGCACCAGGCTGCGGCAGTCGGTGGCGATGGACGCGCTGCCCGCGACGCCGCCCAGGTTCTTCCGGCCGGAGATCACGCAGTTGGCATTGGAGGAACGGATGAAGCCGGTGCTTTGGCCGGAAATGCCTCCCACATAAGTGGCGTCGGTTCCTTCTACCACGCCTGTATTGGTGCATTCCTTTACAAGTCCCAGGGACTGCCAGCCTACGATTCCACCGGCGTCCCATTTTCCGGCGATAACGGTACCCTGGTTGACGCAGCCGAGAACCACGGCGCGAAGCTGGCTTTCAAAATTCAGGGAGCTGTCGCCAAAGACGTCCCAGTTGTCCTCCTGGTCAAGGTCGTTTTCCAGGGCCATGGCTCCGGTGATGCCGCCAACGTTCCGATCCCCCAGAACCTGAGCGTAGTTTTTACAGTCGGCAACCTTACCGGTGAGCGTGTCCTCTGTATCCTGGTCGGACATGTCGGAAATGCTGCCCCCCAGGGTTTCGGATACGTTATTAAGGGTGGCGGCCATGGTGCTGACCTGGTTTTGCAGGGTGGACAGATTGTTGCTCAGGGCGCCCATAGAGGAAGCGGTGGCGGCGCTCATGCTGTTCAGGGACTGATGCATCCCGGACAGGCTTGCGCTGAGGTTATTCTGGGCTGCCTGGATGGCGTCCATATCCGGGATCTGGGGGTCGCTGGGATCGGGCAGGAGCATGTCGATGGATTCTCCCGCCATAATCGCGTAGTCCTCCATGGCGTCAATCTGGCCGGTCAGGGCGCTTCCCGCAGACTGGATGTTGGAGGCGGTTTTGCTGATGGTGCCGTTCATGGCGTTCAGCTGCCGCTTTAAGATCTGTAAGGCGTCCTCGTCATATTCAATGAGGGCGGCCGGCTCCATCTGGCCCACAATGCCCCCTATCTCCTTCCGGCCCCGGACGCTGCCCCGGTTGGAGCAGTCCACAAGATAGCCGGACTGGGTGCCCGCAATGCCGCCGATGTTGTAGCCCATGTGCTGGTAGCCCACCTCACCCCGGTTGATGCAGCTGCGGATGACGCCGGAGGAGTTGCCCGCAATACCGCCGATGTCCGTGACCGTGGCGGCAGACTCGGAACCAAGCATGTTTTCCAGGGTCACGTCGGACAGGGACACGGTGTTTTCCTGGGAGGTGGTGTTGACCTGGGCATGATTGATGCAGCCCCGTATGACGCCGTTGTTTTTTCCGGCGAGGCCCCCTACAAAGTGGGAGCCGTAGAGACTGCCATAGACGGTGCAGCTGTCCACAATGCCGCTGAGGGTGTTTTCTCCCACAAGTCCCCCTACGGTATCCCCGCCGGAGACATTGCCGGTAAAGGTGCAGTTTTGGATTCTGCCGCTGTTGCTTCCGGCGAGACCCCCTATGCTTTCCTGGCTGCCGCCGGGAGTGACGGTGCCAAGAATGTCCAGATCATAGACGCTGGCGGTATCGGTGAGATAGCGGAACAGCCCCTGATAAGAGCCGTCGGCGGTCAGCTCCAGGCCGGAAATGGTGTGTCCCTGGCCCTGGAAGGTGCCGCAGAAAATGGGAATCCCGGTAAAATCGGCGCCTGTCAGATCCAGGTCGGCTTCCAGATAAACGGTCAGATCCTGGCTGTAGCTGTCTAACCGGCATTTTTCCGCGAAGCTCAAAAACCGGGTCAGAGAGGAAATGTGGAGAACCCGGCCCGGGTCTTCCCCTTCCTCGGCAAAGCATGGAAGGGCCAGGCTTAGAACCAGAATCAGGCAGCCAAGGCCGCAGATTACGCGTTTCGTCATTGGTCAGCGCCTCCTTTCTCCTCTTCCTCATGGATCTGGCCGCCGGTGGCGATGTTGGCGTTCATTTCCCCATGGAGGACGCCGTTAAAGTCCCCGTCAATGATACCGGAGACGTAGCCCCGAATCCGTCCGCTGATATGGACGGTACCGGAGGCGGACTTTGCCGGGGCGTCAATGCCCTTGAGGCGGAAGCTGGTGCGGTTGATGATGGAGTCGCCCAGCACCAGGAAGGCGGGCAGCACCAGCAGCACCAGCACCATGGATATGATGGTGCCTCTGCCGATGCAGGTGCCCATGATGGACACCACCGGCTGGGCGGACATATTGCCGATGAGCATTCCAGCGGAGGCAAGAATGGTGCCGGAGGTGAACACCGTGGGGAAGGCGGCGTTCAGGGCCTTGACAATGGCCTCCTTGTGGGGCATCTGGCGTTTCAGCTCCTGGTAATGGCTGGAAATCACAATGGCGTAGTCGATATTCGCACCCATCTGAATGGCCTGGACAATAAGGTAGCCCAGGAAATACATGGGGATGTTAAACAGGGTGGGAATGGAGAAGTTGATCCAGATACTGCCCTGAATCACCGCGATGAGCAGCAGAGGCAGTCCTGCCGACTGGAAGGTGAACAGCAGAATGATAATGACAAAGAAGGAGGACAAAATGGAAATCATCAGATTGTCCTTGACAAAGGAGGAGGAAAGATCCCGGGCGCTGGTGGAGTTGCCAACCACATAGTAGTCTCCGCCATAGTATTTTCCCGCGATCTCCCGGATGGTGGAGAGGAAATCGAAGGTCTCCTGGCTTTCCTCGGACAGGTTCAGGTAGATCACCATACGGCTGTATTTTTCGCTGCGCATTTGATTCTTGGCGGTGTCCAGCTGATCCAGGAGGGCGTTTATGTCCATATCCTCGTCGCTGGGCAGGGTGATGTTGTTTTCCTGCATCTGATCCTTCAGGTACAGGAACATGTCGAACAGAGGGATCTCGTAATCCTCAATACCGCTTAAGATAGCGCCGATTTCGCTGTGGTCGGCGGCGTAGGCGCTGTAGAGGAGCTGGATCACCTCATAATCCATGCCCAGCACCTCGGACAGCTGCCGGGGCGTCAGGGAGTCCGTAAGCTTATAGCCGTCCATGGCCTCGATGCCGGAAAGGCCCATGGTGCTTTTCACCTGGGGCATGGCTTCCAGCTCCTGAAGGATCCGGCTTTCCGATTCATAGTCCCCGCTGGGAACCATCAGGGCCACCATATTGTTGTTGCCGAAGGTGTCCTGGATCTGGAAGAAGGCGTTCTGCCGATCGGTCATTTTGGGGGTGCGCAGGTTATTGTAGCTGTAGGAATAGGGGCAGTTGTTGGAGAGAATAAAGGCGGCCACCAGCACCGCCAGGAACAGGGGCGGCACGATCCGCCGGGTCTTCACGGCGAACTTACCCAGCAGGGACACGTCCGGCACCAGAGATCTGTGCCGGGTTTTGTCCATGAGAGGGCTGAACAGCACCAGCAGTCCCGGCATCAGGGTGAATACGGACAAAAGGCTCAGGAAGATGGACTTAATGAGGACAATGGCCATATCCAGTCCGATGGCAAACTCCATAAAGCCCAGAGCGGCCAAGCCGCTGATGGTGGTCAGGGAGGAAGCGCTGATTTCCGGGATGGCCTTGGTCAGGGCGACGACGGCGGCGTCCCGGGCGTTTCTGGTCTCCCGCTCGTCGGTGAACCGGTGGCAAAGAATGATGGCGTAGTCAATGGCCAGGGCAAGCTGCAAAACCACGGCGATGGAGTTGGAGATGAAGCTGATCTTGCCGCACAGGAAGTTGGTGCCCATGTTCAGTATGGCCGCCGCGGCGAAGGTCAGAAGCAGCACCAGCACCTCCATATAGGAGCGGGAGGTGAGCACCAGCACGCCGATGATGATAATGACCGCCACAATCAGGATGCTGGTCATTTCCTCGGCCAGCATGGCGTTTTCGTCATAGCCCACGGTGCTGTCGATATACACATCGTATCCGTCCAGGATGCTTCGAATCGACCTCATGGCGTCCAGGGAGCTTTGGTCGGCGGCACCCTCGGCGAAGGTCACATCAAAGACAGCGGAGGCGTCCCGGTAGTGATCCAAAGTATCGTCAAATGTGGCCATCAGCACGCTGTCCACCTGGCTGATCTGGTCATTGAGAGACTGAGCGGTGCTGTAGGTGACGTTTGTGACCATAATCCGGGCGCTGGCGGATTCCACGAAATTCTCGTTCATGGCCACAATCCCCTGACGGGTCTCCGTATCTTCGGGAAGGTAGGTGGTAACGTCGTTTTCCACCTCTACCCAGCCCGTGGAAAAAACAGAAAAAATAATCGCGAACAGGTAAAGCAGAAAGAAAAGCGAACGCTTATCTACAATGAAGGCCGCCGCCGATTCCAGAAAACCACCGGATTTACCTTTGGCCATAGACAATTCCCTCCTAAGGACATGGTTTCGATTTTCTTCATTATAACCGAAGATTCCGGAAATAGGTGTGAATTTTTTATCAATTTTCAAAAAGAAAAACGTCCGGCAGGATTTCCCTGCCGGACGTTTGAAGTTATTTCGCGAACTTCACAGCCTTGGTTTCCCGGATCACGTTGACCCTCCTGATTGCGGATCAGGCTCCCAGAAGGGTATTGAGGATCAGCAGCCCCGTTATATGGGCAGGATAGAACCAGTAGAAGAAGTACTTCAGGTTCCGTTCTCCCCGCTGGCCGTTATACAGCAAAACCAGCACCATGGAGATTGCCATGGAAACGGGGTGGGGGTTATATACAATGAGCATTGCCGCCAGCGCTCCCAGAACCTGATAGATCCGCTTTTTCCGAAGCACATAAAAAAGGATAGCCAGGAAGATTCCATACCCTTCATAGTCGCAATGAATCACAAATTCCGCCAGAGAGCACATACCCAGCGCAACGACGGCCTGAAGCAGCCATGACAGCCACCTGCGGGAAATCTGCTCAGCCCTTTCGATAAGGAACAGGGCGCACATTGCCAGCAAAAAGGTGACCATCACATTTTGATAGGGCCAAAAGAAGGGATATGTCCCGTGCATTTCCGCAAACCCGGAAAAGAAGAGCAGGTCAAAGGGAAGCTCTGTGATCAGAGCAAACAGAGCAAGCCGCAAAAAGTATTTTCTCTTGCTTCTGGTGTGAAGATATCCTTCCACAAACAGGTAACAGAACAGGGGGAAGGCCACCGCGCCAATGGGATAGAGGACAGCATGCGGTACCTTAGACAGCTGCGCATAGCAGTCAGAAGAAATCCGTCCCGCATCTTTCAGAGCGCGGAAAATATAAAACAGGCTTGTCTTGCTGAAATGATCCACCAGCATACATGCCGCCGCAATCAGCTTAATTTGATTGCCTGACAAGCCCTTCCACCAGGACGGTAATTTCTGCGTATTCATAGGCAAGTCCCTCTCATTGTGTTTATTTTTATCATAACACATTTTTGAATTAAGTCAATATTTACAATCTGAGCCTGTGCTTGCTGATTCTAGGCGCAAAATAATCCGGCAGGGAAATCCCTGCCGGATGTTTGAAGTTATTTCGCAAATTCCACAGCCTTGGTTTCCCGGATCACGTTGACCTTGATCTGGCCGGGATATTCCAGCTCAGACTCGATCTTCTTGGCAATGTCCCGGGCCAGGAGGATCATATTGTCCTCGCTTACCACCTCGGGCTTGACCATGATCCGAACCTCACGGCCCGCCTGGATGGCGAAGGCCTTGTCTACGCCGGGATAGGAGCCGGTCAGCTCCTCCAGCTTTTGCAGGCGGCGGATATAGTTCTCCACGTTCTCACGGCGGGCGCCGGGACGGGCGGCGGAGATGGCGTCGGCCGCCTGAACAAGAACCGCAATGACGGTCTTCGGCTCCACGTCTCCGTGGTGAGCCTCAATGGCGTTGATGATGACAGGATTTTCCTTGTACTTTCGGGCCAGATCCGCGCCCAGCTGTACATGGCTCCCCTCCACCTCGTGGTCGATGGATTTACCCAGATCGTGGAGAAGACCTGCCCGCTTGGCCATGGCAATGTCCACGCCCAGCTCGGCGGCCATGAGCCCCGCGATGTGGGCCACCTCAATGGAGTGGTTCAGCACGTTCTGACCGTAGGAGGTACGATACTTCTGACGGCCCAGAATCCGGATCAGCTCCGGGTTCAGGTTGTGAACGCCGGTTTCGTAGCAGGCGCGCTCGCCTTCCTCCCGGATGGTGCGATCCACCTCCCGGCGGGCCTTTTCCACCATGTCCTCAATGCGGGTGGGATGGATGCGGCCGTCGGCAATGAGCTTCTCCAGGGCCAGTCTCGCAACCTCCCGGCGGACGGGATCGAAGCTGCTGACCGTGATGGCCTCCGGGGTGTCGTCAATAATCAGATCGACGCCGGTGATGGTTTCCAGGGTGCGGATGTTCCGGCCTTCCCGGCCGATGATCCGGCCTTTCATTTCGTCGTTGGGCAGGGCGACCACGGAAACCGTGGTCTCGGCGGCGTGATCGGCGGCGCAGCGCTGGATGGCTGTGGCGATGATCTCCCGGCCCTTTTCCTCGGCCTCGTCCTTGAACTGGGCCTCGATCTCCTTGATCTTCATGGCGGCCTCGTGGCGGACATCGTCCTCCACGGACTTAAGAAGATATTCCTTGGCCTGCTCCTGGGTCAGCTCGGAAATCTTTTCCAGGGTTTCCAACTGACGGCGCTTGAACTCCTCAGCCTGAGCCTGAGTCTCGGTGGCCCGTTGCAGCTTCTTGGCAAGCTCGTCCTCCTTGCGCTCGAAGGCCTCGGTCTTCTTGTCCAGGGTGGCTTCTTTCTGCTCCAAGCGGCGCTCCTGCTTACTCAGCTCCGCGCGGCGCTCTTTGACTTCCCGTTCGTACTCTGTGCGTGTTTTATGGATTTCATCCTTGGCTTCCAGAAGCATTTCCTTCTTCCGGCTCTCACCGGAACGAATGGCTTCGTTGATTAAGCGGGTCGCCTCCGCCTCCGCGGAGCCGATTTCCCGTTCCGCTACCCGCTTCCGGCAGACCATGCCCAAAGCAAAGCCCGCGGCCAGCAGAACCAGTCCCACCGCCAGGATGATGAGATAATGATACCATTCCATAAATGTGCAGCACACCTCCTTCTAAAAAAATAATAGGCGCAGAAGGGGTGGGCGCTTGTATCCCCATGTGAACTTGACATAACAATCCGGCCAGGCAGACCCCGGCAGGCAATGAAGCAAAACGCCATGAGGCGTAAAACGCTTTCCCCGGCTCTCTCGCCGGTTATCAATGAAACGCGGCATCCCAGGAAACACTGGGGCAGCGTACACCATACCGAATCTATTGTACTCAAACCACGCTTGAATGTCAAGGAGAAAGGTGAAAAGAATCCTCTATTTTCCTGGAAGTCCCTGGAAATTAATTTTCCAAATGGGAATTTTTTCGTTTTCGTTGACAGATTCCTGAGAAAAGGATATACTGAAGTAAACGAAAGAGAGGTGTTCCTTATGAATAAACAGAGGCTTTCTTATTATCTCAATCGCTACGCGCCCTCGGTGCTGGTGATCCTCTGCGGCCTGATTCTGGTAATCAGCCCGGACAACGCCACCATCCTGGTTTCCCAGATCCTGGGCTGGGGACTGTTCGCGGCGGGAATCGTCTGGGGCGTGGTGCTGCTCGGCGCCCGTGTACGGCTGGGCCAGTTCCTGGGTGCGGCGGTATGCATCCTGCTGGGGCTTTGGCTGACCAATAACCCCTTGGCCCTGGCCAAAAGCCTGGGGCGTCTTGTGGGCATATTCGTGATTCTGCGCAGCGTTCAGGAGCTGATGGGCTCCTCTCTGAGGCAGGGGAAGGTGCTTGCCGTTCTGATGCTGATTTTGGGCGTTCTTTTGGCGCTGGTGCCTATGACCGCCACCCGCCTGGCCTTTTTCCTGCTGGGCGGCGTGCTGGTGCTGATGGGCGTTGGCATGCTGGTTGAGGCCATCCGGCGCGGAGATGACCGGCTGGATTCCGGGGACGACCCCAATATCATCGACGCTCTGTGATTTTCGGATACTGTGCGCTGGCCGGACGCACCGGCCATCAGGCGGGCTGGGAGCTTTTGGAAAAGGAATACCGCGCCTGCACCGGAGAAGCCCCGCCTCCCATCACCGTGACTCCGGAGGGGAAGCCCTACTGGAAGGACTCTCCCTGGCATTTTTCCATTTCCCATACCCATCGTCACGCCTTCTGCGCCCTGGCAAAGGCGCCGATTGGCATTGACGCGGAGGAGCTGGACCGGCCGATTGCCCTGTCTCTGGCGGAACGGGTGCTCTCCCCCGGTGAGAAGGCCCAGTTCGACCGGGCGGAGGACAAACGCCGCGCCCTTCTGACCTTTTGGGTGCTGAAGGAAGCGGCGGCAAAGCAAAGCGGGGAGGGTCTGCGGATCTACCCTAACCACACCGATTTTTCCCTGGAGGATCCCCGGGTGTGGGAATGCGACGGCTGCCTGGTGGCGGTTTTGATTGACGAATAGGAGATACTATGCTGTTTGATACCCACGCCCACATGGATGACCGGGCCTTTGACGCGGATCGGGAAGAATTGCTGTCTGTCCTGCGGTCGCAGGGCATTGGCTTTCTTATGAACCCGGGCTGCTCCCTGGCGTCCTCCCGGAGGGCATCCGAATTGTCCAGGCGCTATGACTATATCTACGCCGGGGTTGGCTCCCATCCCGACGCCGCCGACGAGGTGGACGAAGGGCTGCTGGAAATATATGAGGCCATGATCTTGGAGAACCCGAAGATCAAGGCCATTGGGGAAATTGGCCTGGACTATCATTATGAGGACGTCCCCAGGGACATCCAGTGCCGCGCCTTCCGGCTCCAGATGGGGCTGGCGGAAAGGCTTGGCCTGCCTGCCATCGTCCACGAGCGGGAGGCCCATGAGGACGGCATGGCCATCGTCCGGGAATTCCCGGGGGTGACGGGAGTGTTTCACTGCTATTCCGGCTCCCTGGAAATGGCGAAATGGCTGATTGACCGGGGGTGGTACATCGGCTTTACCGGTGTGCTGACCTTCAAAAACGCCCGGAAGGCGGTGGAGGTGGCAAGGGCCATCCCTCTGGATCGGATCGTTCTGGAAACGGACTGCCCCTACATGTCTCCGGAGCCCTTCCGGGGAAAGCGGAACGACCCGGGACGGCTTTACCGTATGGCGGAGCGTCTGGCGGAAATCCGGGGCATGACCATTGCGGAAATTCACGCCATTACCGTGGAAAACGGAAAACGGCTGTATGGCATTTAATTTAAGAGAGGACAGATTATGGAATTTCAGGTTGGGCGAATGGAAAAGGGAACGCGGAACGCCATCACCGACGTGCCGGGCGTCCGGGTGGGCCACTGCACCGTGGATAATGACCGGCATAAAACCGGCGTTACTGTGATTCTTCCCTGTGAGGACGACATCTATCAGCAGAAAATGGTGGCGGCCTGCCACGTTCTCAACGGCTTTGGCAAAACGGCGGGCCTGATGCAGATTCAGGAGCTGGGCACTCTGGAAACGCCCATTGCCCTGACCAACACATTGAACGTAGGCCTTGTCCACGACGCTATGGTGGAGTACATGTGCCGTCAGGCGGAGGGGAACGGCTATGCCATTACCACGGTGAACCCTGTGGTCTGCGAGTGCAATGACGGCTCTCTCAACGACATCCGCCATCGGGCGGTGGGCGAACAGGAGGTTTTCGCCGCCATCGAAAGCGCCTCGGTGGAATTTGCCCAGGGAGACGTGGGCGCGGGCAAGGGCATGACCTGCCACGGCCTGAAGGGCGGCATCGGCTCCGCCTCCCGGATCATCCGGATCGGAGAAGAGAAATTCACCCTGGGGGTGCTGGTGCTGTGCAACCACGGCAGCCTCAGCGACCTGACCATTGGCGGCGACCAAATCGGTAAACGGATCGAGGAGCAGCTGAGGGCCGATGCCCCGGACAAGGGCAGCTGCATCATGGTGGTGGGAACCGACCTGCCTGTCTCCCACCGGCAGCTGGAGCGGATCATCAAACGGTGCTCCGTGGGCCTGGCGAGACTGGGCAGCTACATCGGACACGGCAGCGGAGAGGTGATGGTGGGCTTCTCTACAGCCAACCGGATGCCGGAGGAGAACTGTGGCTTTGTGAACCTGCGGATCATCCATGAGGAGCAGACCTATGATGCCTTTCGGGCTGCCGCGGAGGCAACGGAGGAAGCGGTGCTGAACGCCATGATTAACGCCCATACGGTGACAGGGTACAGCGGAAAAGTGCGCAGAAGCTTAAAGGAGTTCCTGAAATGATGCTCCCAGAGGACATAAGGGCCTATTGCCTCAGTAAGCCCCTGGCCCAGGAGACCTATCCCTTCGGTGAAATTCCCATCTGCTACAAGAGGAATTATGCTATCTCATCGATCTCGCCTACAAAACCGTGCTGGAGCGCTTCCCGAAAAAAGTACAGAGAGAACTATTGGAAAATTCCTGAGAGAAGACAGTGTTAGGAGGTAACCATATGAAATCCTTAGCTTACTATGACGGAAAAATCGGCACACCGGAGGAGCTGACCGTTCCTTTCAACGACCGGGGCCACTTCTTTGGCGACGGCTGCTACGAGGCTTCCATGTGCGGCAAGGGACGGGTGTTCCTGCTGGAGGAGCATCTGGACCGGTTTTACACCAGCGCCCGGGCCCTGGATATCCATGTTCCCATGGAGAAGCAGGCACTGGGCCAGCTCCTGACCGACCTGCTGGGCCGGGTGGACAGCGATATCTGCTTTATCTACTGGCAGGTGACCCGTGGGGTGGAGAGCCGGAACCACACATATTCTGAGAATCTGCCCGGAAAGCTGTGGGTCACCATCACCCCCAAGGCGCTTCCGGATTTCACCAAGCTCCTGAAGCTCAACGATCAGGAGGATACCCGGTTCTTCCACTGCAACATCAAGACCCTGAATCTGCTGCCCAGCGTTCTGGCCGCCCAGGGAGCCAAGCGGCTGGGCTGCGACGAGACCATTTTCCACCGTGGGGAGATCGTCACGGAATGCGCCCATTCCAATGTGTCCGTGCTGAAGGACGGGATTCTCTATTCCCATCCCAATGACGAGTTCATCCTCCGGGGCATTGCCAAGACCCACATGCTGGGGGCCTGCTACCGGCTGGGGATCCCGGTGCTGGAAAAGGCCTTTCCCTTGGACTTCCTGAAGGACGCCGACGAGGTCATCGTCACCTCCTCCACCAAGTTCTGCCTTCGGGCAGGTACCTTTAACGGCCAGAGCGTAGGCGGCAAGGCTCCGGAACTGTTCCGGGCCATTCAGGACGAGGTTTTGGCGGAATTTTACGGGTACATCGGCGGGAAGGTATAAGAAACACGTTACATAATGGGTACTGAATAACGCAGA
>DEUP01000046.1:29613-29975 GCA_002362625.1 Clostridiales bacterium UBA3259 | reverse complement strand
TACGCCACGGACTACTCCGGGTTCCTGTTCTGCGGCGACTGCGGAAGCCCCATGTTCTCCCTGTCCCGGCCGGATATCCCCGCCGCCTATACCTGCGGCACCTACCACCGCAGAGGTCTCAAGGGCTGCACTTCTCACCACATCCGGGTGGATACCCTGGACGATCTTCTGAAACGGTACCTCAAACAGGTGCGGGACAATTCTTCTGCCATGCTGGAGGAGCTGGAGACCGCCATCCGGGAGCAGCCCCAGCGGGAGGAGGAGATCGGAAAAACCATCGACACCGTTCAGGTTCAGCTGGCACAGGCCAAGGAGCAGCTGAAGAACACCCTGAAACGCAAGCTGCTGGACACCATGGGGAA
>DEUP01000046.1:0-29250 GCA_002362625.1 Clostridiales bacterium UBA3259 | reverse complement strand
ACCCTGCGGAACAATATGCTGAAGGTCAACCGGGCTGCGAAAACCGTAATCGATGTATTCGATGACATTCTCAGAAAGCCCACCCTGGACAAGCGGGACATTTCCTTTCTGGTGGAGCGCATCAGCGTGTACACCGACCATCTGGATGTGAAGCTGAAGCCGGACATTGATACCCTGCTGAAGCTCACCCCCGATCATGAGGATTCCATAAATTTTTCGACGGACAGTAAGGATATCGCATCCACAACCATCGTCCAGAGGTCTGTGCACCAGAAGGACAAGGTCTTTACTGTCAATGTTGTTAACGAGGGCGACCCGCTGGAGATCTACACAGAGAAGGACGGCGGAGTGATCTTCCGCAAATATTCCCCTATGGGAGGCCTCCAGGAATTTGCGGCCCAGATGTGTGAGTCCATGGGCTCCGCCACCGGGCATATCGCCGCCATCGCCGACCGGGACAGTATCATCGCCCTCCATGGCATCCCCAAGCGGGAGCTGATGGACAAGCCGAACTCCCCGGAGCTGGAAAAGCTCATGGAGCAGCGGAAGAACTACCTCTACAAAAACGGAGACACCCCTATTTTTGCTGCCGATGGAGAGGAAAAGTACCAGCTGGGCGCCGCTACCCCGATTTTATCCCAGGGAGATCTGATGGGCTGCGTCATGCTTCTGCTGAACGAAGGGGAACAGCCCCTTCAGGAGTCGGATCAGAGTCTTACCAAAACCGCCGCCGGATTTCTGGGCCGGCAGATGGAAAGCTGAATGGAGCGCCAATGGCGCTCCATTTTCTTTGCTTGCATCCTTCCTTTTTCTGTGGTATGCTGAACGCAAACAGGAAAAGGAGAGATGATACTTATGAAAATCGCGGTGATCACCGGAGCGTCCTCCGGCATGGGAAGAGAATTTGTATACGCCCTGGACAAGGATCAGGCTTTTGACGAGATCTGGGTTATCGCCCGGCGGGAGCAGCGGCTCTTGGAATTGCGGGAAAAATGCCGGGCGAAAATTCGTCCGATCCCCATGGACTTGCAGGAAACAGAAAGCCTTACCCGCTACCAGGCAATGCTTCAGCAGGAGCAGCCGGAAATCGCCGTGCTGGTCAATGCCGCGGGCTTCGGCTTCTTTGGGGTCTTCTCCGAAATGGATATGGAGCGGCAGCTGGCTTCCATCGATCTCAACGCCCGGGCCCTCACCGGTATGTGCTATCTGAGCATCCCCTATATGAAGCCCGGCAGCGAGATCTACAACATGGGCTCCATGTCCTCCTGGCAGCCGGTGCCCTACATCAATGTCTACGGCGCGACAAAGGCCTATGTGCTCAGCTTTTCCCGGGCCTTGGGCGTGGAGCTGAAAAGCAAGGGCATTCATGTCATGGCGGTATGCCCCGGATGGATCCAGACGGAGTTTATTGACCTTGCCAAGCAGGACAATTCCGTGAACTATTTCAACCGGTATTATACCCCGGAGCAGGTTATTGCCAAGGCGATCAAGGATATGAAAAAGGGAAAAACCACCTCTGTCCTGGGTCTGCCGGAAAAGCTCCAGACCGTGCTGGTGAAATTCCTGCCTGTGAACCTGGTGATGAAGGTCTGGTGCAGGCAGCAGGGGAAATAAAAGGATGACCGCCGTGTTTCCGCGGCGGTCATGAGCAAATTTCAGATTCCTTACCTATGCGTTCCCAGAAAGAACAGGGCCACAGTGCCCGGGCCGGAGTGGGAGCCGATGACACTGCCCACATAGCTGATGATTACATTCTTTACGCCGTAGCGCTGCTTCATAATGTCCGCCAGGTAGTTGGCATCGTCAATGCAGTCGCCGTGGGAAATGAACATGGTGGAGTTGTCATAGCCCTCGCCCAGCTCCGCCGCCTTCTTTGCCAGAGCCTCCAGAGAGGCCTTTCTGCCCCGGGCCTTTGCCATGTTAATCAGGTGACCCTCATCATCCATGTGAAGCACCGGCTTGATTTGCAGCATGGTGCCTACCACAGCCGTGGCGGCGCTGATCCGTCCGCCCCGCTTCAGGTACATCAGGTCGTCCACCGTGAACCAGTGGCACAGGTGGAGCTTGTTTTCCTCCAGCCAGGTATGGACTTCCTCCAGGGACTGCCCCTGATCCCGCTGCTGACAGGCATACCAGGTCAGCAGACCCTGACCCATGGAGGCGGACAGGGAATCCACCACATAGATGGTTCTCTCCGGGTATTTTTCCCTCAATTCCTCCGCCGCAATGACGGCGGATTGATAGGTGGTGGACAGGCCGGAGGAGAAGGCAATTACCAGCGCGTCTTCCCCACGGCTCAGTACCGGCTCCATGACGCCTGCCCAGCGCTCCGGGTTTACGGCTGCGGTACGGGAAACCTCTCCGGTTCGCAGGCCCGCGTAAAGGGTTTTCAGGCTGTCATCGTTTTTATCGTCAAATACCTCCCCACGGAATTCCACGCTCAGTGGAACCACGGTCAGGTTCAGCCTGGCGTACAGCTCTGTGGGGAAGTCACAGCAGGAATCGGTGATAATCTGGTAAGACATAAAATTCACTCTCCGAAAAAGAAATAGACAGACGCGGCTTTCTGCGGTATAATAGCCCAAACGCGGCTGCTATCATACAAAATCGACAGGATGCCATTTTGTCCCGCTTCATGGTGGAATCATGCATCGGGTATAAACCGCAGGCGTTACGCGTAAATATACTATACAGGATTCCCGGCGAAAAGTCACGCCATTTTCAGGGGGAACCTGCCGTTTTTTTATTCCACCCGTGGTAGAACCGGGGATTCTACCAACAGTAGAGCCTGGCTTTCCTGCTTGGGTCTGGATTTTGGAGGTTATTATGACAAATCTGCTTCTGCGTCTGTTCGCGAAGGACTGCACCGACTGCCAAAGCAGCCAGGCTCGCTCCGCCATCGGCGTGCTGTCCGGCACCGTTGGGATCTGCTGCAACCTGCTGCTGTTTTTGGGAAAGCTGATTGTGGGCACCCTGGCAGGCTCTCTGTCCATCACCGCCGATGCCATCAACAACCTGTCCGACGCCTCCGGCTCCATCGTCACCCTCATCGGCTTTCGGATTGCCGATAAGCCCGCGGACCGCAGCCATCCCTATGGTCACGCCCGGGCGGAGTATTTAAGCGGCCTTGGGGTGGCGGTGCTGATTCTGGTCATCGGCCTGGAGCTGGCAAAGTCTTCGGTGCAGAAGATTTTCCATCCTTCGCCAATCGAATTTTCTGTTCTTGCGGCAGTGGTTCTGATTGCCTCCATCCTGGTAAAGCTTTGGATGTGCCTGTTCAACCGGAATCTCGCGGCACGCATTGACTCTGCCGCCCTGCGGGCCACCGCCGCGGACAGCCGCAACGACTGCGTCACCACCGCCGCTGTCCTGCTTGCCGCGCTGACAGAGCATTTCCTTCACATCCCTGTGGACGGCTGGATCGGCCTGGGCGTGGCCCTGTTCATCCTGTACAGCGGCTTTGGGATGGCCAGGGACACCGTATCCACCTTGCTGGGAGAAGGGGCCGACCCGGAGTTGCGGGAGAAGATCCTGGACTATGTGAAGGCGCAGCCGCTGGTGCTGGGCTATCACGATTTGATGGTACATGACTACGGCCCCGGCAGCCGGTTTGCCAGCCTCCATGTGGAAATGGACTACCGTCTGGATCCCCTGCTGTGCCACAAGATCATTGACGATATCGAACGGGAGTGCCTGCGCAGTCACAACATTCACCTGGTGATCCACTATGACCCGGTGATTGTGGACGATCCGGTTCGGGACGCTCTGAAGGAGCGAGTAGCCGCCCTGCTTCAGGAGCAGGACAGCCGCCTGTTCTTCCATGACTTTCGGATGTCTCAGGGAAAGAAGCACATGAATCTGATTTTTGACGTACCCCTGCCTGAGGATCTCCGGGGAAGGGAAGGCCTGATCCGCATGGCGGTGGAGGACACTCTGAACCACCAGGGAGAAGAGCGGTACCATGTGCAGATTACCTTTGATACCGATGATACGGATGAGAAAGCATAGCAAGAACCATGGGATTTAACGAAAGGCCGCTCTTGCCTGCCAAGGCAAGAGCGGCTTTTTTAGGTCGCTTCCGGCAGCAGGCCGCCCACAAAACCGCCTCCTGCGCCTCCTGCTTATTCACGATTGCTTATTGCTTTTCCAAAATCGGCGCCTCGGCAGAGTGAATGGTGAAGAAGTAAAAATCGGCATCCTTCGCCGGAAGGATGCCGATTTTTGGAGCAGGGTACGGGAATCGAGAACACTATGGAGCGGCCTCCGTCCAGCCGTCGGCCGGCAGTGCTCCACCGGAGCGCCGCATTTTATGGGTTCGATTCCTTTCTGCCTATTCCCATAAAGAAAAGACCACCTCAGGGTGGTCTTTTTTTATGGAGCAGGGTACGGGAATCGAACCCGCCTTCACGGCTTGGGAAGCCGTTGTATTACCGATATACGAACCCTGCATGAATTACATGGCCTATTATAGCAGACCGGTCAGGAAATTTCAAGCCCTTTTTGTCGGTTTGCTGGCCCGGCTTTTTCGGGAAGTCCGGTCATCACAGGCTTCCCGCTCTGGAAGGCGAGGCCCATGGTTCCGTCCGGGTCAACCGCCTTGAATACCTGACAGATCAGAGTATCTGCCAGTGCCTCCTTCATGATGCTCATAGGGCGCCGTTTATTAGGGGAACTGCTGGACTGCTTCATCATATGACTTTGGTTCGGATTTGCCTTGACGGGCTTTGGGGTCTCCATTTGCGCCGCCCTTCCAATAACCGTCGAAGAGAACCGAACCGATTTCTTTTGTGAAATCCATTCTTCTTTCAATCCTCCATAATGATTTCTTGAACATTAACATTCAAAGCCCGTGCAATCTTACCCACGGTTGCAGGACGGGGATTTACTGTACCTGCAAGGATTCTTTTCAATGAAATAGGGGTAATCTCTGCCCGCTGACATAGTTCTTTCATCAAGATACATTCATTTGCAAGCGCAAGTTCAACTTTTGTGCTGTCAATTTTCATTTTTGTTCACCTTCACATCAAGATATTACTTGACTTAAAAATCAAGTTGTGCTATAACTATACCATAACTTGATATTTATGTCAATATTGCTTTCGTGAAATTGATATAAAAGTCAATTCATGCTTGTCATGTATCAACACTGTGTGATAGAATGGGTGCATGGTGGTGGTAACATGACAATAGGACAAAATATTAAGCGTATCAGAAAAGAAAAGAAAGTCAGTCAAGAAGAACTGAAGCAAAAAACCGGGATTGCTGTTGAAACAATTAGCCGGTGGGAACATGATAAGTTCAAACCAAATATTAAACAGGTTGAACGCATTGCGGCAGCACTTGAAGTCACGCCATTTGACATTATGGGCTTTGATTACTGGGATGCAACAGTAGATGTCAAACAGATACGCAATGAATTATCTGCCTTGGGTGCTGTGGATTCTGCCTATGGTGAAGCTGTTTTCAAAGTGTTTACTGATTTTCTTTCCTTGAATGATACGGGCAGACGGAAAGCAGCAGAATATATTGCTGATTTGACCGAACAGCCCAAATATTTAGAATTTCCCCCTGAAGAATAACAAAAACACCCATTCAATCATAGTCCCTTCCGGGGGGCTTGACTGAATGGGTGTTTTTTTGTTGACCCCTCAACCGCTGCAACGGTCAAGGGGTCTTGGGGATGAATAACCAAACCATAGGTGAAATGATTTGGACTATGCAATTTCCATTATATCATTTCGCCGCCTAAAATCAACTGTGAAAGGACGGAAAAATATGACTGGTGGAGTAAGAAAAAAGGGGTCAAAGTGGTATTACTACTTTGATACCGCAAAGGTGGACGGCAAACGACAGAAAATAGAGCGTGTCGGTGGTAAGACGAAAAAGGAAGCTGAAGCCGCCCTTGCTGCTGCAATCAACGAATACAACAACGCCGGGTTGGTCTTTGAACCCACAAAGATTTCCGTTGCTGATTACCTTGACCAATGGTACGACCTGTATTGCAAGCTGAATCTGAAATACAATACCCAAGTTGGGTATCTGCAAATCATGGAAAACCATATTAAGCCCAAATTCGGCAAGTATGCGCTGAAAGCAATCAACCCGACAATCCTTCAGGAATACGCCAATGACCTGAAGATACGGGGCTATTCCAAAAGTCATATCATGGGCATTCTCACAACCTTTTCCGCTGCGCTGGACTATGCTGTTGAACCCCTGCACTACATCAATCAAAATCCTATGAAGCTGGTTCGTCTGCCCAAAGTGGAGCGAAAGCCCCGGCAAAGAATCATACTGACTTTGGATGAATGGGAGCAGATAAAGGAACGCTTTCAGAACACCCGGTATTATATCCCCCTCATGGTTGGGTTCTATACGGGGCTGCGTATCTCTGAAGCCTTTGCTTTGACATGGGACGATATAGACCTTGAGAACCGCACACTTACGGTCAACAAACAGGTGTTAAAGCGGAATTTCGGGGCA
This sequence comes from Clostridiales bacterium UBA3259, assembly GCA_002362625.1. Next base: position 22,767 of record DEUP01000046.1, on the reverse strand, counting down.
GAGGTCAGAAAGGTTGTGGAAAAGAAGGGCAAAAAGGAAATGCGTTCGTCTTGGTACTTTGCCACAACCAAAACAGAGGGTTCAAACAGAACCGTTCCCTTTGGTCAAGCCCTGTATGAAGCCCTGAAAGCTGAAAAGCTTGCCCAGCAGAAAAACGAACTCAAATACGGCGAATTTTACACCGTCCATGTTCTGAAGAAGGAATTGGACGAAAAGGGGAACGATATGTATAGAATCGTCCCTATTCAGAAATGCGTGGGCTATGACCTCCCCCGAACCCGGCTGATTTGCATTGCAGAAAACGGACAGTATACTTCCACAGATTCCTTCAAGTATGCTTCCCGGATAATCCACCACGAACTGAAGATAGGCTTTGATTATCATTCCCTCAGACACACCCACGCAACCATGCTGATTGAAGGTGGTGCCAATGTAAAGAATGTTCAGGCACGATTGGGGCATAGCGATATAACAACCACCCTTCAGACCTATGTTCACAACACGGATAAAATGGGTGAAGAATCGGTTGCCATCTTTGAAAAGTTCGCAGAGCGAAAGACTTGTTGACAGTCCATAACAGCAGAAGAAAAGGCATCGAATACGCTAATAGTTCAGCGTGTTCAATGCCTTTTTGCAGTTCAAAGCGAAAATCTTGTTTTTGGGTGGAAAACGGGTGGAAATATACAAAATCGTTTTCTAAACTCCGAACAAATCAAACTGAAATATGGTCAATAACTGCTTGTTTTCTTCCGTATTGCAGACCTATTCCCGTACTAAACAACAGATACTTTCCACATGGGCGCACCTTGGAAAAAGATCCGCCGCACAGGCGTTTTGCAGCTTATAGCCCCGCTGCCTCAGCAGCGCTACGTCCCGGGCCAGGGTGGCCGGATCACAGGACACATATACCAGCCGCCGGGGAGCCATACGCCCGATGGCCTCAATGGCATCGGCGTTCAGCCCCTTCCGGGGCGGATCCACCACAACCACGTCGGGATGTACGCCCCGGGCCTCCAGCTTCAGCGCCGCCTCTCCCGCGTCCCCACAGAGGAATTCCGCGTTCCCGATGCCATTGCGGGCGGCGTTGTCCCTGGCATCCGCCACCGCCTGGGGGATTACCTCCACACCGATGACCCTTCCCGCGGCTTTTGCCATAATCAGGGTGATGGTGCCTACGCCGCAGTAAAGATCCAGCACCGTGTCCGACCTGGTAATCCCCGCCTGGGAGACGGCCAGCTCATACAGCCGCTGGGCCTGGGTATGGTTGACCTGATAGAAGGAACGGGGCGATAGGCGAAAGGTCAGACCGCAGAGGGTATCCTCAATATAGCCGGGGCCATAGAGGGTGATGAAACGATCGCCCAGTACGGCGTTCCCCCTCTTTTCATTGACAGAGAGCACCAGAGTGGCAAAGCCCGTTACCTGCTTTAAGCGGTCAATGAGAATTTCCGCCCTGGGCAGTTTGTCCCCGTTTACCACCAGGCACACCAGAACCTCCCCGGACACCGCGCCCCGGCGGACGTAGATATGCCGCAGAAGGCCCTTATGGGCAGCTTCATCGTAGACGGAAATGTGAAACTGGTTTACATAACCTATCACAATGTCCTTAACAGCGTCAGACTCCTCCGGCAGGATCCGGCACCGCTCCATTTCCACCACATCATGGGTGCCTGCCCGGAAGAAACCGGCGCAGGCCCTTCCCTTTTTGACGGATACCGGATACTGGGCCTTGTTCCGATAGCCATAGCAGGTGGGGGCGGCGAGAATGGGCACCGCCTCCAGGGCCTCTCCGCCGATCCGGTTCAGGCAGGTTCTGACCCGCTCCGCTTTCAGCCGGGTCTCCTCTTCGTAGTCCATGTGCCAGAAGTCGCAGCCGCCGCAGAGCTTGGCAACGGGACACTCCCGATTCACCCGATGGGAAGATTTTTCCAAAAGGGTGACGATTTTTCCTGCCGCCCAGGTCTTCTGGGCCTTTTCAATGCGCAAGCGCACCCGTTCTCCGGCGATGGCATTGGGAATGAATACGGCGCAGCCCTCAATATGGGCCACGCCCTGGCCTTCGGCGGTATAGTCCGTGATGACGGCCTCGTAAATCTGATTTTTAACCAGCATGGTCTTCCTCCATAACGGCGCGGAACAGTGAATTAATCCGGTCCGTCTTCCCTGCCAGGTACAGCGCGCCGAACAGGGCTTCCAGGCCTGTGGCCTTGGCGTATTCCAGGGGCGTGGCGGATTTTGGAACGGCGTGGACGTGGGCGTTCCTGCCGCGGCGGTAGTAGCTTAGCTCCTCCTGGGTCAGCAGGGGCAGGAGCTTGTCCACAAATTTGGCCTGGGCGGTGGCCTGCACCATGTGGATGGTGTCCCGATGGAGATTCCCCACGTTTTTGCCGCCCTTGGCGCACAGATAGCCCCGGCAGAGAATTTCAAAGACGCAGTCTCCCATGTGGGCCAGGCCCAGATTGGAAATGGCGTCGATCTCGCCCTTGGGCAAATTCATTTTAAAATAGTTTTCCATATGAAACCTCAGCTTTTCGAAATGGGGATACGTCCCTTTTTACATATAGGATACCAGATTTCTTTGGGGATGTAAAGCACCTCATACCAAGGGAACCTCTGAATAAATCGTCTGCGGCTGAGCAGGGAATCTTTTGCTGTCAGCTCTTGCCGATTTCATCAGAGGTTCTCAAGACATGGACTTGTTTTTTATGAGAGAATAGGGTATGATGATAAAAAGCGAAGGGGGAATGGCCATGCCCGCCGTGCTGCAAAAGGGCCAGCGTAACCAGTCTATGGAGTGCGCCAAAATGGCGGCATCCTTTTTGTGGTGTTGATTCATGTCGCGTTTCCCGGTACACTCGGTGCCGGTTCGCGGCTCCCTTGGGGCAATTGTCTGGGAACGGACAGACTGGCTGCTGAAACGGAAGAAAGCGATCCTGGCATAATATATTTGGATCCCGAAGCCTGCCGCTTCGGGATCTTCTCACGTTTTCCCGCCGGAAATAAACCTCCAGACAGCGCTTCGGCTGATCAGAAGCTGGGCGCACAGCCCCGTAAAAAGCCCCGTAACAATGCTGACGGCCACCATCACCGGAAGATACACCAATAGACCCGGGGTTCCGGTGAGCAGAATGGCCGCGGCCATCTGCCCGATGGAGTGGGCCACAGCCCCGAGGCAGCCCGCCACCCAAAGCTGCTTTTTGGTGAGAATCTTCCGAAGCAGGATGGTCACGGCAATGGCGCAGCCGCCGCCGGCGGCGGAATAGAAAATGGTGCTGAAATTTCCGGCGAAAACCGCTCCCAGGAAGATCCTGACGGCCAGCACCGCCGCGCCCTCCTTACCTCCCAGGGCGAAGACGGTGAAGACGGTCACAATATTGGCAAGTCCCAGCTTCACGCCGGGAATGGGCACCAGAGCCGGAATTTGAGCCTCCACCATGAAAATGGTCAGGGCAATGGCGGAAAGCAGGGCCAGCGTCACTATTTTTTTAACGTTCAATTGGTTCACCGCCTTTTTGGATACAGAAAAAGTTCTGTCTCTATAAATTATCAAATTCTTAAGGAGATGTAAAGGATAATTTGCTGTACATTCCGGCCATTTTATGATATCATATCTTGAAATGTCCGTTTTTTAGACAGAAGGGAGAATACCATGAACAAGCGTATATTGGCCGGCATTCTCACTGCCGGAATCCTGGCGGGGATGTTCGCCGGCTGCGTGAAAAAGCCTGTGGAGACGCAGCCCAATTTCACACTGCCTCCTGTGACGCAGCAGACCACAGAGCAGACCACAGAGCCTGCCGTGCCCGCTACCATTCCCGCCGACGGAAACCCCGGCGACGTGACCTGCAAGGGCAGCTATACCGGTCAGCCGGACAGCGTAACCCCGGCGGCCCGGATTGGGGACACAGTGCTGACCAATGACCAGCTTTCCGCCTACTACTGGGCAGAGGTTGCCCAGTACTGCCAGTCCGGTGAGGAAACAATGCCGGACCTGAGCCGCCCCCTGGATACCCAGGTGTGCGAGATCGACGGCACCGTTGCCACCTGGCAGCAGTTTTTCCTCCGCCGCGCCCTGAATACCTGGCACAGCGCCCAGGCCCTGATCCTGCAGGGAGACGCGGAGGGGCTTCCGGTGGAGGAGGCCTACCAGCCCAACCTGGACAATTACGAAGAGTATATGACAGGCATGCCCGCCACAAAATACCTCTACCGCTACCAGAAGGCCTTCCAGCCCAACACCCTGCATCAGGCCTACCTGGACGCCATCCCGGAAACCCTGGAAGCTCTGGCGGGTGAGAAGGGGTACGCAGGCGCCGAAGCCATGGCCCGGGAATCCTTCGGCACCTCCCTGGAGGCGCTGGAGGCGGTTGTGGAAAGCTATAACCGGGGCTATATGTACTTTACCAACCTTACCTATTACATAGAGCCTGAAGAAACAGAAGAGGAAGAGCAGGCGCCTGCTCAGGAACGGCTGGTGGATTTGCGGCACATGCTGCTGATTCCCCAGGGGGACGACGTCAGCGTGGCCTCTGACGGCAGGGTCAGCTGTACGCAGGAGCAGTGGACGGCTTGTTTGGAACGGGCGGAGGCCCTGCTGGCGGATTGGGCAAAGGCCTCCAACAAGCCCACCGAGGCCACCTTTGCCGCCATGGCCCGGAAGTATTCCCAGGACGCGGGCACCACCCTGGACGGCGGCGCCTATCACGGAATCCGGCAGGGGCAGCTGATGGAAGAGATGGATGCCTGGTGCTTCTCTGACGACCGGGCGGAAGGAGACACGGTGATTTTCCGCTCCGACTACGGTGTCCATGTGCTCTACTATGGGGGAAGCCAGTCCATAGCTCAGGCGGAGGCAGAGCAGGCCGCCATGGAGGCGGAACAGGCGGATATCCTCACCCTGGCCCGGGGCGTCTACCCCATGGAGGTGGACTACAGCGCGATTGCCCTGTCAGAGGGAACGGGCAGCGTCTCCCTGAGCGATATTCTCTACCCGGACATTGGCCATGAGCGGTTCCCGGAGGTTCCGCTGTACTTGCAGCAGGACTATCCGAAAACCATGTACGGCGGGTATCCCATCCGCACCAACGGCTGCGGCATTACCACCATGGCCATGGCAGCCACCTACTTTGCCGATGATGAGCTGACACCTCCGGAAATGTGCGCCCGGTACGGAAAATACAGCTTTGTCAATGGCACCGATGGGGCGATTTTCCAAAACGAGCCGCCTGTCCTGGGCTTTTATCTCCGGGAGAAGACCTATGAGCCGACCGTAGCCAAGGCGGCCCTGGAGGAAGGGCAGATTGTGGTCTGCCTTCAGAATAAGGGCTACTGGACGAGAGGCGGCCATTACATTGTTTTGGAGAAGCTTCTGGAGGACGGCAGGATTCAGGTCCGGGATTCCAACATCTATAACTACGGGCGGATTTCTTCCCACAAGGATGACTGTCACACCTGGGGCAGCATCACCAGTTCCAGCTCCGGCTTTTGGATTTTTGAGGATAAGGTGGTTACCATTCCCGCCTGCAGCCGCTGCGGCAGCGGGGAGGCGCGTACCCAGGACTTTCTCCGGGAGGACTACACCTGCCACAAATGCGACACTGCGCTGCTGCGGCGGAATACCTACCTGGCAGAGTGCGGGGATTGAAGGAAATAAAACCACGCCTGCTTACCTGGGCACGGACCCAGGAGCAGACGTGGTTTTTTCCTGTGAGCAAAAGAGAAGTAAACTGAAATCCGCATTTTGCGAACAGAACCGCGTTTTGGCGTGTCTGGTTAAAATAAACGTGAATTCAGAACTGGGCCACGTTGGAGCCTTTGAGCTGAAGCTGGAGCTTGTCCGCAATCAGGGCGATGAACTCCGAATTGGTGGGCTTTCCCTTGGTGTTGCTTACTGTGTAACCAAAGAATCTTTGCAGGGTATCCAAATCTCCCCGGTCCCAGGCCACCTCGATGGCGTGGCGAATGGCCCGTTCCACTCTGGAAGGCGTAGTGCCGAAGGTCTTCGCCACCTGGGGATATAAAACCTTGGTGATGGCGTTGATCACATCCATGTCGTTTACCGCGATGATAATGGCCTCCCGAAGATACTGATAGCCCTTAATATGGGCGGGAACGCCGATCTCATGAATAATGCCGGTGACCATGGACTCAATGTCCGCCTTGTCCGGACGGCGCTGGGTGGCAAGCCGCAGGGTCTCCCCACCCTGAATCTCGGTCAGCCGCTCCACCAGTGCTGCCATGTCACAGGGCTTCGGCATGATATATCGTACGCCTAAGCTGATGGCCGCCGCGGATACATATTGGGAAATAAAATAAGAAGTCGCCAGAGTAATCGGCTTATGCTCCATACCGGAAATGGCTTTCAGAACGGCCAGGCCGTCCTTCTTTGCCAGCATCATATCCAGTATAAGCACGTCGGGCTTCCGCTCCTGAATCATGGCAATGGCCTGCTCCCCATCGCTGGCCGTTCCCACAACACGAAAACCGTCGGCACGCTGAAGCGCAGCTGTCAGGCTGGCGCAAAAATCTTCCGCACCGTCGGCAATGAATACAGTGGTTACGTGTTCCATACATTCCTCTCCTGTCATGTAAAAATTCTCCCCAAAGCAGAGCGGATGACTGCCGTCTGCGACAGATAAAGCATATCATGAATTTGGTGATATTGCAAGAAAAAACCAACAAAATCGCTCGTCACAACTCTCTATTTTTCGACATTATTACCATATTTTAACATTGCACTGGTTTTTACTTCCAGGGCTTTTTTTCCGGATCGGTTGACGGGAGACCGGAAAAGATGTAAAATAAAAGAAAAGCGCTTCGAAAAGAAGCCGGTTATTTTTGGAAATAAAATACAGGAGGAACAGAAATGTCTACGACAATCCGTGCATTGCAGGCCTTTTTGGACGGTGCCTGCAGCGTCTATCACGCCCGGGAAACGGTGGCGGGAATGCTCCGGGAGGCGGGCTATACCCCGTTGAAGGAGCAGGACAGCTGGCACCTGCGCTCCGGCGGTAAGTACTACGTCCAGCGGGGCGGCAGCGCCCTCATTGCCTTCCGGGTACCGGAGGGGGAGGCCAGGGGCTTTTTGATGAGCGCCAGCCACTGCGACCGTCCCTGCTTTAAGCTGAAGGAAAATTTTGAGGTCGCTGGAACCTACACCCAGGCCGCGGTGGAGGGCTACGGCGGCATGATCGCCTCCACCTGGCTTGACCGTCCCCTGTCCGTTGCGGGACGGGTGATTGTGGAGACGGAGACGGGAATCGAGACGAAGCTCGTCTGCCTTGACCGGGATCTGCTGCTGATCCCCAATGTGGCCATTCACATGAACCGTCAGGTCAACGACGGCTATAAGTGGAACCCGGCTGTGGATATGCTGCCCCTGATGGGCGGAAAGGACAGCGCCGGAAGGCTGCGGGAGCTGCTGGAGGCGGAGGCCGGCGGAAAGATCCTGGATCACGACCTGTACCTGTATGTCCGTCAGAGGTCCACGCTGTGGGGCGTGGAGGAGGAGTACATTTCCAGTCCCGCTCTGGATGATCTGGAATGCGTCTGGGGCTGTACGGAGGGCTTCCTGGCCTCCCAAACCGGCGGAAGCATCCCGCTGCTGTGCGTATTTGACAGCGAGGAGGTTGGCTCCGCCTCCGTGCAGGGCGCGGCGTCCACCTTCCTGGAGGATGTGGTGGCCCGGATCTGCGACGGGCTGAGCCTTGACCGCCGTCAGATGCTGTCCCAGTCCTTCCTGGTGTCCGCCGACAACGCCCACGCGGTCCATCCCAACCATCCGGAGTTTTCCGACCCTGTGAACGCTCCGGTGATGGGCGGCGGCATTGTGCTGAAGTACAGCGCCGCCCTTCGCTACAGCACCGACGGTGTCAGCGCCGGAATCTTCCGGAAGGTCTGCGGCAAGGCCGGTGTCAAGGTGCAGAGCTTCCACAACCGGGCGGATATGCCGGGCGGCTCCACCCTGGGCCACATTTCCCTGTCCCACGTCAGCGTGCTCACCGCCGATATCGGCCTTCCCCAGCTGGCCATGCACTCCTGCTTTGAGACGGCCGCGGTCAGCGACGCGCTGGATCTGGTTCGGGCCATGACCGTCTACTACGGCGGCACGCTGGAAGCGACGGATACCGGGTTTCAGTTCACATAAGGAAAGGAACGCCGGTTTCCCCTGGTAAATTTGTTGTACACCCCGGGGAATAACCCCGGGAGGAATTGGGTAAAATCTGAACATTCTGCCAAAATTATGAAACCAACCCGGTTTTTCGACGGGTTTTGCTTGACAAAAACAAAAAAATAGCTAAACTATATATCATATGGGCAACGTGAAATGGAAACGTTTCTCAGTGTCGAATTCAGTCGGCTTTGGCCCCTCCGCGGAGGCTCGTTTCGAACGGGGGCTGACATGGTTATATGGCAGCGGCTTGCCGCGTTTTTGAATTCCTTAATGAATGGAGAACGAATATGAACCTGAATTGTCACAATATCCTGCGGTGGACGGAAGCCCAGCTGAAGTACACCTACGACGTGAGCCTGAAGGACGCAACCCCTCAGGAGCTCCACGAGGCCCTGGGTCAGGCTGTGATGATGGCCATTTCCGACAACTGGAGCCATTCCAAGAAAGCCCGCCTCCATGAGCGGAAGGCGTACTACATCTCCGCCGAGTACCTGATCGGCCGTCTGGTCTACTCTAACCTTTTCAACCTGGGCATTCTGGATGAGATGAAGGAGCTGTTTGCCCAGCGAGGCGTGGATCTGGCTGTGCTGGAGGACATCGAGGACGACGCCCTGGGCAACGGCGGTCTGGGCCGTCTGGCTGCCTGCTTCCTGGACTCCGCCGCTTCCATCAACATCCCCCTGTCCGGCTATGGTCTGCGCTACAAGTTCGGCCTGTTCAAGCAGAGCTTTGACGAGAACGGCAGCCAGGTGGAAAAGGCCGACGACTGGACCAAGTACGGCGATCCCTGGTCTTACCGCCGGTACAACCACACCGTGAAGATCAAGTTCCCTGACCATACCGTTCTGGCGGTTCCCTATGACGTGCCCGTCATCGGCTACGGTACCCAGAACGTGGGCACCCTCCGTCTGTGGCAGTGCGAGGCCGAGCAGGAGCTGGACTTCAACGCCTTCAACAACCAGGACTATCTCCGCGCCCTGGACGCCAAGAACAAGGCTGAGGACATCACCCGGGTTCTCTACCCCAACGACTCCACCTGGGAAGGCAAGCGCCTGCGGATTAAGCAGCAGTATGTGCTCTCCTCCGCTTCCCTCCAGGATATGATCCGCACCTTCAAGACCGCCCACGGCAGTGACCTGAGCCGGTTCGCCGAGTTTTACGCCGTGCAGCTCAACGACACCCATCCCGCCATGTCCATTCCCGAGCTGATCCGGCTGTTGATGAACGAGGGCATGGGCTTCGACGATGCCTTCAACGTGGCTCAGAAGACCTTCTCCTACACCAACCACACCGTCCTCAGCGAGGCCCTGGAAAAGTGGCCTCTGGATCTGATGCGCTCCGTGGTGCCCGAGATTGTGGACATCATCTGCCGCATTGACCAGAAGCTCCGCTGGGAGCATCCTGAGCTGTATATTGTGAAGGACAACACCGCCCACATGGCCAACCTGAGCATTTATGTCGGCTCCTATGTCAACGGCGTTGCCGAGATTCACTCTCAGATTCTGAAGGACGACTGCTTCAAGGATTGGTATCACGCCTATCCGGAGCGCTTCCAGAACAAGACCAACGGCATTACCCCCCGCCGCTGGATCGGCCTGTGCAACCCTGAGCTGACCCAGATGATCACCGAGAAGGTGGGCGGCGATTTCCTGAAGAATATGGAGCTGCTGGAAAACCTGAAGCCCCAGATCAATGACGAGCTGGTATACCGGTTCAATGACATCAAGCGTCAGAAGAAGGAGCAGCTGTGCGCCGTCATCGAAAAGCACGAGGGCATCCGGCTGAATCCCGATTTCCTCTTTGACGTCCAGGTCAAGCGGCTGCACGAGTATAAGCGTCAGCTGATGAACGCCCTGTCCATTGTGGATATCTACTTCCGCCTGAAGGAGGGCCGTCTGCCCGACTTCTATCCCACAGTGTACCTCTTCGGCGCCAAGTCCGCCCCCGGCTATGCCCGGGCCAAGGCCATCATCCGCTATATCAACCGGGTTGCCAGGATGATCAACAACGACCCCGCGGTCAGCGACAAGCTGAAGGTGGTCTTTGTTCAGAACTACAACTGCTCCTATGCCGAGCACATCATTCCTGCCGCCGACATTTCCGAGCAGATTTCCCCTGCCGGTAAGGAAGCCTCCGGCACCGGCAATATGAAGCTGATGCTCAACGGCGCCGTGACCCTGGGCACCCTGGACGGCGCCAACGTGGAAATCGCCCAGGAGGCCGGCATGGAGAACGAGTATATCTTCGGCCACACCGTGGAGCAGATCAACCAGGCCACACCCACCTACCATGCCCGTGGCATCTATGATACCAATGCCGACCTGCGTCGGGCCATCAACACCCTGGTGGACGGCACCGTTCCCACCGACGGGGATCAGCAGGAGCTGTTCCACGCCCTGCTGGACGGCACCCACTGGCACATTGCCGACCACTACTATGTGCTGCTGGACTACGCTTCCTACCTGGATACCAAGCTGCGGGCCAACCAGGAGTACAAGGACCGTCTGGCCTTTGGCCGGAAGTGCCTCATGAACGTGGCCTCCGCCGCCAAGTTCTCCTCCGACCGCACGATTGCCCAGTACGCCGAAGAAATCTGGCACATCAAGCCCACTCAGTATTGATTTTCCAATGAAAACAGCCTCCCGGAACCCAACAGGTTTCGGGAGGCAATTTTTATGAACAGGAGCTTCAGCGGTTTCTGTATCGCATCCAGTTGACAATGGCCGCGGTGAAGGACACAATGGCGGCAAGGATATGCAGCACGTTCAAATACCGGGGCGTATAGCCGTAACAAAAATCAACGGCAATGTCCACGGTATACCCTACTGCCAGCAGGGTAAATACAACAGCCGTAATCAGATACAGCCCCTTTTCGTTTTTCACAGGTTTTCCCTACTTTTCTGATTCCATGTTTACATCTGGAAGATATTCCCCAACACCACACTGTTCTGGGGCGGCTGGGGGCGGATGGCGTCATAGGACAGGGCGTAGGTGGTTTCCATCCGGTTCCGGAAGAAAACGCACAGGGCAAATTGCAGCGCCTGATACAGGGCGAAGAATAGGTAGTAAACCGCGTCCTCGGACCAGGGGAAGGTGACGCCCAGAAGGGAAAGAAGCATGTCCCCATAGCCGATGAGGGTAATCAGCGCCACTGCCCCATAGTACCACCACAGGTTCAGATCCACCCGCAGCAGGTTCAGGCAGTTGCCCCGCATCATTTTCCGGCTCTCCCGGAGAATGGCAAGGGCGCCCTTTTCCGGATGGTCAATGAGAACGTAGTCCGCCATCCGGTAGCGGAAGGCAAGGGGGATCGCCACCAGGCAGAAAACCACCAGGAACAGCACAAAGAAGGGCAGCATGGCGCCTGTGACCTGGGCATAGATCTGGGGATCGGTGAGAAGGCTGGTGGGATCCAGAGCGCTGCTTCCGCTGATAAGCGGGGTCAGTACCTCCATCAGGTTCCGGGACAGGGGCGTAACCATGTAAAAGAACATGGAAATATACATGGAGACAATCGCCGCGCCCAGGTAGATCAGCTCCTCCAAAAGGGTTTTGCGGAGGAGCACCCAAAAGCGGTCAAAGCCCAGACGAAGGGTTTTGGGCGAGACATACTGCCCCCGGGCCACACGAAGCATGGAGGCCAGGTATCCAATGCTCAGGCAGGTGGAAACGACCATTTCCAGAACAGGCAGCACCGTTTTTATGGTAGAGAGAACGCTCCGGGTTCCCATGCTGCCAAGACCGCTGGTTTTGCCGATCCACGCGTCCAGCAGGAACTGGAGCAGGGTTACCAGCACCGCCATAGCAGTGAGTGTACCGCCGAAGATCAGCACGATTTTTTTCGCTTCCCGGGCATGGTCCAGCCGGTCGGCGGCGAATTGCTTTAATGATGTTACATCTCGAATGTTCATATCCATTCTCCATTCCTCTTATTACTACAGTTATAAACCAACCGGGGCAAAATAGCAAATGAATTTTTTGTAACAGTAGCCATGTTCCGCATTTTGTGGTAAAATACAGAAAAACGCCCCGTCCGTATTGCCGGGGCCACGGGAGGGAGCGCCATGGAACTGGGAGAAAAGCTGCGGCAGGCACGGCTTACCGCCGGGCTGAGCCAGCGTCAGCTGTGCGGAGAGGAGATCACCCGGAATATGCTCTCTCAGATCGAGCATGGGACAGCCACCCCCTCCATGAAAACCCTGCGGTTTTTGGCGGAGCGGCTGGGAAAGCCCATAAGCTTTTTTCTGGAGGACACAGCGGCGGTCTCCCCGAATCTTAACTTGATGATCTCCGCCCGGAGGCTGTACGACGCCGGAGAAGCCGCTCAGGCGGCCCTGGTTTTGGAAGGATATCAGGAGCCGGATCCGGTTTTTGACCGGGAAAAGGGGCTGCTGCTGGCCCTGTGCCGGCTGGATCAGGCGGAGATGGCCCTGAAAGAAAGCAAGGAGCACTACGCCCTGACGCTGCTGCAAGGGGCGGAAGGAGAAATTGCCTATTGCGGCCCGGAAGTGGAGCGCCGCCGTCTGCTGCTGCTGGGCAGGATTCGGGGGCAGAAGGTCAGTGCTTCCCTTCCCAGCCTGGATGAAGAGCTGCTGCTCCGGGCGGAGGAAGCTCTGGGGGAACAGAATCCGGAACGGGCGGCGAAGCTGCTGGAAGCGGCGGAGGATCAGGGCTCCCATCGTTTCTTCTTCCTTCGGGGACAGGCGTATCTGGGTCAGAAGGCCTACGCTGAGGCGGCAAAATGCCTCCACCGGGCGGAGGGGGCGGATCCCCGGGTGTACCCGCTGCTGGAAGTTTGCTATCGGGAGCTGGGAGATTATAAGCGGGCGTATGAATATGCCTGTAAGCAGAGAAAGTAGGGCAATGCCCTCTCGGTCATGGCTTACCCGCCCAATATTTTGAGGCTGCCTCAACTGAGGCAGCCTCATGTTCGCAATTTAAAGGCTTTCCAGCAGCCGCAGATCCTCGTCGCTGACCCTGCGCAGCTCCTTCTTGTGGAAGATGTCGTAGATGCAGGGCACCACATACAGCGTCATCAGCGTCGCGTACAGCAGACCGCCGATGCAGACCACCGCCACGGGCCGCATCATGGCGGTGCCGGCACTGGCCCGGATGGCCATGTCCAGAAGGCCCAGAACAGTGGTGGTGGTTGTCATCAGAATGGGCCGCATTCTGGTGACGCCGGCCTCCCCAATGGCCTCACGACGCCCGATCCCCTCCAGGCGAAGCTGGTTGATGTAGTCCACCAGAACGATGCCGTTGTTTACAATGACGCCGGTGAGCATCACAAAGCCAATCAGGGAGATGACGCTGATCTCCATGCCGCAGATCAGCAGCGCCAGGAAGCCGCCGGTAAAGGCCAGGGGAATGGTAAACATAACAATGAAGGGAGACTTCAGGCTCTGGAACTGGGCGACCATAACCAGGTATACCAGCAGCATGCCCAGAATCAGCATGAGCATCAGCTGCTCTATGGCCTCCATAATGGTCTCGTTTTCGCCGGTGAAGGCGTAGCTGACCCCGTCGCCCAAATCGGTATTTTTCATAATATCCTCCGCCTGATTGGTAAGCAGGGTCACATTGTACCCTTCCGCCGCCTCGGCGGATACGGTGAGGTAGCGCCGCTGGTTGATCCGCTGGATGGAAGAGAGGCTGGATACCTTGTTCACCTTGCCGAACGCCTGCATGGAAACCTCCTCCACGGTGCCGTCCTGGTTCTTGACCTCAAACACATAATTGCGCAGGGCGGGCAGGTTCAGATTGGACTCCTGGGGCTTTTGCACAATGATGTCCGCGGAAAGACCGTCCAGCTCCATGGTCATAACGGTGGAATCCGTGGTCAGGGCAGAGGCGATTTCCATATAGATCTGCGCCACGGTCAGGCCATGCTCCATGGCCTTGTTCCTGTCAATGGCCACATGGTAGGCGGGGGTGGCGGCCTCCAGACCGTCGGAGATGTTCACCAGCCCGGGAACGGCGGAAAGGGCGTCCGCCGCGGTTTTTGCCCCGTTCTGCAGGGTGTCCATGTCATCGGCAAACAGGTTCAGGGCTACGCCGCTGCCTGAGAGAGCCCCCATGTCCATCATGGCGGAGGAGGCGGTGACCGTGCAGGCCATGCCGGCGCACAGCTCCTCGATCCGCTTGCCCACGGCAGCGCCGCTGGCATTCTGGTCGGCGAGATTTACGTAAATGGTCACGTTATTGCCTCCGGAGCCGCCCATCATGGACATGCCGCTGGAGCCCATCATGGCGCCTACGGTGTCGATGCCGTCCAGGGTGTCGATCTCCGCCAGCACCTGATCTGCCATGGCGCAGGCGTCCTCCATGGAGGTGTCCTCGGGCATGGTCACAGTGACGTTTACCGTGGGCATATCAATGTCCGGCATGAAGGTGAAGCCCTTTGCCAGAATGCCGGCAGCGGAGGCCGCCAGCAGAACCAGAGAGAGGATCAGCACCAGCGCCTTGTGACACAGCGCCCAGGCCACGCTTTTCCCGTACAGAGGCAGAACCTTCCGTTCCAGGAAGCCGGGCTTTACGGCCCGCTCCTTCCGCAGAAGACCGGAGGCCATGGCGGGCACCAGGGTCAGGGACACCAGGAGGCTGGCCATCAGGGCGTAGGTCATGGTCAGGGCTAGGTCGGTAAACAACTGCTTGGTAATGCCCTCCACAAAGACGATGGGCAGGAACACGCATACCGTGGTCAGGGTGGAGGCGGTAACGGCAGCGGCCACCTGCTTTGCCCCGTGAACCGCCGCCTGAATCACGGTAGCGCCCTTGGAGCGGAGGCGGTAGATGTTTTCAATGACCACCACGGAGTTATCCACCAGCATGCCCACGGACACCGCCAGGCCGGACAGGGAGATCATGTTCAACGTGACGCCGGAGAAGTACATCAGCACAATGGCGAAAACCACGCTGAGGGGAATGGAGCACAGGGTAATGAAGGTAGGCCGGATATCCCGCAGGAACAGCAGCAGCACCAGCACGGCAAAGACCGCGCCCAGAAGCAGGCTGTTCAATATGGAATCCACAATCATGTAGATATAGTCGCCCTGGTTCATCAGGGACACGAACCGCAGGCCCGGGAACTCCTCCTCCAGGCTGCGGAACCGGGCGCTTAAATTATCGGTGGTTTCGGCGGTGGCGTAGGTGCTCTGCTTTTCAAAGGTCAGCACCACGCCGTCCAGGCCGTTGAGCTTCGCGTAGGTCTCGGCGCTGTTGTCGGTGAGGGCCACCACGGCCACATCCTTCAGGCGGATTGGCTCCACGCCCTCCAGCTTCAGGTCAAACAGCAGCAGGTCTTCCAGGGTATCCAGGGAGGTGATTTCGTCGCCTACGGAAACCATGTAGTGGATGCCGGACTGCTCGACCATGCCCGCGGGCATGGCAAAGTTCTGGGCCGTTAATATCTGGGTCACCATGTCCATGGTGATGATGCTGTTCAGGTCAGCCTGGCGCAGAGCACCCTCCCGGCTGTCCTCCAGCGTTTCCATACCCGCTTCAATCTGGGTCATGGCCTGGGACAGGGAGGCCTTTCCCACGGCGATCTCCGCCTGGGCAGCGCTCATCTGCATCATGGCGCCCATGCCCTGCTCCACCGCGTCTGACAGAGCGGAAACCTCGTCATCCGCGTTCTGAACCTCCCACTGGGCGTCCTCCAGGGCGTAGGGCAGATCCTCCCGGCTGGTGCCCAGGACCGCAAGCCGCTGATCGATGGCGTCCAGAGCCTGATTGGCCTGGTTCAGAGTCTCCTCGGCGGAGGCGGTCTGGGCCTCAAGCTCCTCAAGCTGGGCTTCCAGCTCTCCATAGCCGGGATCGTCCTCGGACATGCTGTCCAGCAGCGCCGCCACGGCATCCCGCTGAGCGGATACGGCATCGTACTGTGCCTGGGCCGCCTGCTGCTGGGGCAGGGCGGCGGCCAGCTGACCGCTGAGCAGGTTCAGCGCCGCGTAATTGGCCCGGACAGTGGCCTGATAGGAGACCATTTCTCCAAGCTCCTCCCGCATACCGTCCATATTGCCGGACATGCTGTTCATCTGGCTCAGGGCGGAGTTGAGCTTGCTCTGGGCGTTCGTAATCTCCTGCTTCTTGTCTTCCAGATCCGCCGCCGTGTCATCCAGCTCCCGGTTGATGGCGTCCATGATCTCTTGATTCCGCGCATCGATCTTCTTCTGATCCAGTACCACATGGATCTCCTGCTCCACCATGCCGGTGGCGCTGACCCGGGCCACGCCGGAGACGCCCTCCAGCTTGTTCATCAGGGTGTCGTTGAGGAAATCCGTCAGCTCGGTGGTATCCATCCCTTCCATGGACACCGCCGCCACCTCGATGGGCAGCATGGAGGGGTTGATCTTCAGCACGTAGGGCGTGCCTACGATATCGGGCCAGGAGGAGGACAGAACGGAAATGTTCTGCTGAATATCCACGCCAATGGTGTCCATATTGACGGACTCCTCAAATTCCAGGATCACGAGGCTGACGTTTTCGCTGGAGGAGGAGGTGACCTCCTTGATGTGATCCAGGGTGGACATAGACTGCTCCATAGGCTTTGTGATCTCTTCCTCTACCCGTTCCGGGCTGGCGCCGGGATAGGAGGTGAAAATCATAGCATAGGGGAAGTTCATATTGGGGAGCAGATCCGGGGTCATTTTTGTAAACGCCACCACGCCCAGAACCAGAATTGCCACCACCGAAACAAACACGGTCAGGGGCTTTTTTACAGAAAACTTAGACATAGGCCTCTCCTAACGATCAGAATGCTTCTTTTTACCAACTGGTATGGTAGCATTTTTTCGGTCTGGATTCAATGAACAAACTATTAACTTTTGCAAAAAAATGTCCCGCACCCATGGGTGCGGGACAGAAAAAACGGATTATCCCCGCTCTTCTTCGGGAACAAAGTCCAGCGTGATGGATTTTAGCTTCATGCGAAGCTGGGTGTATTTTACGCCGGCGGAGTCCATCATCCGCTTGGAGGCCAGGGTCGTCATGGCGTCGGCGTATTTGTCGGACAGGTAGTAGACCTCCTTCACGCCGCTTTGAATGATGGCCTTGGCGCACTCGTTGCAGGGAAACAGTGCCACATACAGCTTGCTGCCCCTCAGATCCCGGCCGTTGGCGTTGAGCACGGCGTTCAATTCCGCGTGGACAACATAGGGGTACTTGGTCTGTTCTCCCTCCCGCTCCCAGGGGTATTCGTCGTCGGAGCAGCCCTTGGGCATGCCGTTGTAGCCGGTGGAAATGATGATGTTGTCAGCAGATACGATACAGGCTCCCACCTGGGTATTGGGATCCTTGCTGCGCCGGGCGGCCAGCATGGCAATGCCCATAAAATATTCATCCCAGCTGATGTAGCTTTCACGTTTCATTTGGATTCCCTCCCGTTTTTTCCTTCATTATACAGGAAAAGCGGAACAACTACAAGAGCTGTATCCGCTTTTTCTTAATTTAATCAAAGAAATCGTTCAGCTTATCCTTGAAGGTTTTCCGCTTGGGAGAATCGCCCACGGAGCCTTCCAGCTGCCGCAGCAGGTCCTTCTGCTCCTTGGTCAGCCTGGTGGGAGTTTCCACCACCACGGTGAACCGGTGGTCGCCCCGGCGGCGGGGATTGCCCACCTGAGGAATGCCCTTCTCCCGGATCACAAACTCCTTGCCGGTCTGGGTGCCCTCGGGAATGGTGTATTTCACCTTGCCGTCCAGGGTGGGAACCTCAATTTCCGCGCCCAAAGCCGCCTGGGTGAAGGAAATGGGCACCTCGCACAATACGTCATAGTCCCGGCGGGTAAAGATGGGATGGCGCTTGATAACGATATCCACCAGCAGGTCACCGTTGGGGCCGCCGTTACTGCCGACGCAGCCCTCCCCGCGGACACGGACGGTCTGGCCGTTGTCCACGCCGCCGGGCACCTTTACCTTCACACGGTTGGTTCTGCGGACCTTGCCCTTGCCCTTGCAGGTATTGCAGGGGGTCTTGATGATCTTGCCCCGTCCGCCGCAGCTGGGACAGGTGGCGCTGCTCTGCACCTGCATACCCATGATATTCTGCACCGTACGTACCTGACCGGTGCCCCGGCACTGCTGACAGGTCTCGATAACCCCGTCGGCGGAGCCGGTGCCGTTACAGACGGCGCAGTTTTCAATCCGGGGAGCGGAGACCTCCTTCTCACAGCCGAAGGCCGCTTCCTCAAAGGTCAGCTCCAGCCGGGTCATGACATTCTCGCCCCGCTGGGGAGAGGTCTGCTGGCCGCCCCGGCTCCTGCCGCCGCCAAAGAAATCGCTGAAAATATCGCCGAAGTCTCCAAAGCCCTCAAAGCCGCCAAAGCCTCCGCCGAAGCCGGAGCCGCCGGCGCCGAAGTTGGGATCCACACCGGCAAAGCCATATTGGTCGTACCGGGCCTTCTTGTCCGGATCGGACAGCACCTCGTAGGCTTCCCCGCACTCCTTGAACTTTTCCTCGGCGGTTTTGTCCCCGGGGTTCCGGTCAGGGTGATACTTCATGGCGCTTTTCCGGTAGGCTTTTTTGATTTCATCGGCGCTGGCGTCCTTGCTGACGCCCAGCACCTCATAATAGTCACGTTTGTTTTCTGCCATGTAAACCTTACCTCAACTCATCAAAACGTCCTATACGCCGTTTAGGGGCGGTGCAAGCCGCCCCTAATCTGGTTATTCTCAGTCAACGGTCTCGTAGTCAGCGTCAACCACGCCGTCATCGCCGGGCTGCTGGGGACCCGCCTGGCCGCCCTGGGGATTCGCCTGCTGATACAGCTTCTCGGAAACCTTGTAGAAGGCCTGCTGAACCTCCTCGGTGGCAGCCTTGATGGCGGCAACGTCGGTGCCCTTGTTGACTTCCTTCAGCTTGTCGATGGCGCTCTGGATGGAGGCCTTCTCGCTGGCGTCGATCTTGTCGCCCAGCTCGTTCAGGGTCTTCTCGGTCTGGTAGATGGTCTGGTCGGCGGCGTTGTGGGTATCCACCTCGTCCTTGCGGGCCTTGTCCTCGGCGGCGTACTGCTCAGCCTCACGGACAGCCTTATCGATGTCCTCCTGACTCAGGTTGGTGGAGGCGGTGATGGAGATCTGCTGCTCCTTGCCGGTGCCCAGATCCTTGGCGGATACCTTCACGATGCCGTTGGCGTCGATGTCGAAGGTAACCTCGATCTGAGGCACGCCCCGGGGCGCGGGAGCGATGCCGGTGAGCTGGAAGCGGCCCAGGGTCTTATTGTAAGCGGCCATTTCCCGCTCGCCCTGGAGGACGTGAACCTCAACGGAGGTCTGGCCGTCAGCGGCGGTGGAGAAGATCTGGCTCTTGTGGGTGGGGATGGTGGTGTTCCGGTCGATCAGACGGGTGAACACGCCGCCCATGGTCTCAATGCCCAGGGACAGGGGCGTCACGTCCAGCAGCAGGATGTCCTGCACGTCGCCGGTGAGCACGCCGCCCTGAATGGCAGCGCCTACGGCCACGCACTCGTCGGGGTTGATGCCCTTGAAGCCGTCCTTGCCGGTGATCTTCTTCACGGCATCCTGAACGGCGGGGATCCGGGTGGAGCCGCCAACCAGCAGCACCTTATTCAGGTCGGAAGCGCTGAGGCCAGCGTCGGACATGGCCTGACGGACGGGCTTCATGGTGCGCTCCACCAGGTCGGCGGTCAGCTCGTTGAACTTGGCCCGGGTCAATGTCACATCCAGATGCTTGGGGCCGGTGGCGTCGGCGGTGATATAGGGCAGGTTGATGCTGGTGGAGGTCATGCCGCTAAGCTCAATCTTGGCCTTTTCGGCGGCCTCTCTCAGTCTCTGGACAGCGGACTTGTCGGTGGACAGGTTGATGCCCTCGGTCTTCTTGAATTCGGCTACCAGGTAGTCCATGATCCGCTGGTCGAAGTCGTCGCCGCCCAGACGGGTGTCGCCGGCAGTGGCCAGCACCTCGATGACGCCGTCGCCGATGTCCAGGATGGATACGTCGAAGGTGCCGCCGCCCAGGTCGTAGACCATGATCTTCTGCTCCTGCTCCTTGTCCAGGCCGTAGGCCAGAGCGGCAGCGGTAGGCTCGTTGATAATACGCTTGACTTCCAGACCGGCGATCTTGCCGGCGTCCTTGGTGGCCTGACGCTGAGCGTCGGAGAAGTAGGCGGGAACGGTGATGACGGCTTCGGTGACGGTCTGGCCCAGATAAGCCTCGGCGTCAGCCTTCAGCTTGCTCAGCACCATGGCGCTGATCTCCTGGGGGGTGTAGCCCTTGCCGTCGATGGTGACGTGGTAATTCTCGCCCATGTGACGCTTGATGGAAGAGACAGTGCGGTCAGCGTTGGTGACGGCCTGACGCTTTGCCACCTGGCCAACCATCCGCTCGCCGGTCTTACTGAAGGCCACAACGGACGGGGTGGTACGGTTGCCTTCCGCGTTGGCGATGACAGTGGGTTCGCCGCCTTCCAGAACGGCAACACAGGAATTGGTAGTACCAAGGTCAATACCGATAATCTTGCTCATAATCTTTATCCTCCTAAAATTCTGTAAGAATGGTTCTATATATTAAAAAATGGGTTCTTTAGTTCGCGACCTGCACCATGGCGAAGCGGATAACCTTGTCGCCCAGCTTGAAGCCCTTCTGGAAAACCTGGGAGATGGCGTTCTCACCGAAGTCCTCGCTTTCCGTGTGCATCACGGCGTTGTGCAGATTGGGGTCAAAGGCGTCTCCCGGCTGCCCGAAGATCTCCACGCCCATGCCGGTGAAGATTTTTTGAAGCTCCGTCATGGTCATTTCCACGCCCTTTTTATAGGCGGCGTCCTCGGTGGGCTGGTTTAAGGCCCGCTCCAGGTTGTCATAGATGGGAAGGAGCTTCACGATGGCGTCGGCCTTGCCGTTGCCGTAGGAGGCCTCCTTCTCCTTCACGGTGCGCTTGCGGAAGTTGTCAAACTCCGCCGCCACCCGAAGGTGGGCGTCCCGTTCCGCGTTATATTTTTCCTCCCAGGGATCCGTTTCCGGAACCTCCGGAGCCTGCTCCGCGTTCGCGGCGGCTTCCCGGGTTTCTTCGGTTTCCACCGTTTCCGCTGCTTCCTGGGCTGCCTGCTGGTCTTTTTCCTTTTTTGCCACGTTATATAAGCCTCCTTATTGTATGCAGTAAGAATTGGTTGCTATTCATGGGGATCTTCTGTCTCCGGCTGGGGAAGCTGGGGTGTTTCCGGCTTTGAGAACATTTTGGAAAGGCTTTCAGCGAAATAGCTCAGTCTTGCCGTGACCTTGGCGTAGTCCATTCTGGTGGGGCCTACCACGCCGATCATGCCCTGCATCCCTTCCCCGATATCGAACTTGGTAACCACCACGGAGGTGTCCTTCAGCTCGTCCGCCACGTTTTCCGGCCCCACAATGACCTTGGTGCCATTGCCGCTGCCCATAACCGCGGGCAGATTCCGGAAGGTGTCCTCGTCCATGGATTCCATGACCCGCTGGGCCTTACCCACATCCTGGTATTCGGGAAGCCCCAGCAGCCGGGACTGGCCCACCACAGCCATATTGGCGGCGCTGCCCTTTTTCAGGGTTTCCTGGGTGAAGTCCAGAACCACGGGAACCAGGGGAGCGGCGGCGCCCGCGGCGCCCATAACCTTTTCCAGCAGCTGGGCGGTGATCTCTTCCAGGGATAGTCCGGTCATGGTCGCGTTTAATACGGCGCTGAGAAGCCTTAGATCCGTTTCCGTGACGGCTACGGGAAGCTTGATGACCTTGTTGACCACCTGATCTCCGGGAAGCATGAGCATCAAAATGACGCTTCCCTTTCCGGACTGAACCAGCTCGAAATGCTCCACACGCAGCCCGCTCTGCCTTGCGGTAACGGAGATGGCGGGAAGCTCGGTGGCCTGGGAAACCAGCTTTGCCACCTTTTCCACCATTTTATCCACCTGCTGCATCTTTTCCTCGATGGCGTGGTTAATGGATTTGGTCTCGTCCATGGACAGACGGTAGTCCATCATCAGCTCATCCACATACATCCGGTATCCGGCGGTGGAGGGAATCCGGCCGGCGCTGGTATGGGGCTGCTCCAGCAGACCCAAGGCGGTCAGCTCGGCCATTTCATTTCGGATGGTAGCGGAGGAATAGCGCATATCCGGAAGCTCGGTAATGGCCTTGGAGCCCACAGGCTCCGCCGTGCGGATATACAGGTCAACCACAGACCGCAGCACCTTTTTCTTCCGTTCGGACAGCTCCATTACGTTTCCTCCTTTGCCTCCGCTTTAGCACTCGTTCTTCTTGAGTGCTAAGCACACTATACCATTGAGTGCCAAAAAAGTCAATGGGTAGATTTTGAATTATTTTTAAACATTCCATTAGCGATATTTGAAAGCGTTGGAGCAGCGCCCAAAAAGCGCTCCGACGCTTCCGGAAGCTGCCAGAGATCTTCCGTCTCAGAGGTATAGGAGAGGATCACAGTGGAAGCGGTCGTTTCGGCAGACGCCTCCGGAGTGGGATTTGCGGCATAGGCGACCCTCATGGCAAAAAACGCCAGCCCTTCGCCGCACATTTTCCGGGCTGAGGAATACCATGGAATGAGCGGTGAAGCTCAAGTAAAAATTTTCGGAGGTAAGTTTTATGTGTAACAACAACGGTC
>DEUP01000028.1 GCA_002362625.1 Clostridiales bacterium UBA3259 | reverse complement strand
CGGGTGGTTATTGAGCGCTTACCCTAGCTTGATGAATTATGAGGTAGCGAGGGAAGAACACTCGAAAAAGTACAAAAATTTGGGGATGCGTGTGGAATATCTCTATTGCCTTGCAGATTTTTATGGTGTTTCTACGGACTGGATACTTGGTATATCCGATGTGCAATCTCCCAATCCAGACCTCCAAGCAGTTGTTGAATATACTGGAATCCCGGAGGATGCTATACAAGCATTTCGGCGCTGTGCTGAAATGAATAATTTGCTGTCAACAGAGCAAAATGCACAAATTAGAAAAGCCGTTGAGGACGGAGCTGCAAAAGAAAATAAGGAACTTAACGAATCGGATATTGCAGAAATCTATAACTCTATAGCTCAACAATATGCATCCGTTTTCGATATGATTGTCGAATATATGCGTTACTCATCACCTGCTTCACTCAAATGGATGTATTTAAGGGACATGGCCACTGCTCACTCCAACTTTGTATCTTTGCAGAAAGAATATAGTGATAGATCTGAGTGGTATGGCAATCCCGAAAAACATAAACTGGAGTACGCATTATTTCGCTGTCAGCAAAGCTATATTGAGTATTGCAAGCAATTAGCGAAGGGCGAATAAACTTACCAAATCGCAAAAAGACCGCTCCCGGCGGCAACCAGGAACGGTCTGCATGAGATCATCAAAGGGGAACCTCTGACAATCGGTAGCAACAGTATTGTATCAGACTTCCCCTTCCATTTCAACAGAAAGGGGAACATTTATGGCAACAATCAAAAAGCGGGGCAATTCCTACCTTATCCGCTGCTATGACGGCTACGATCAGACCGGCAGGCAAATCGAACGGACTATGACATGGAAGATACCGGCGGGAATGTCCGAAAAGAAAGCAGAGCGGGAAGCCCGCCACCAAGCGGAGCTGTTTGAAGAAAAGGTGCGGACTGGCCAGAGCGCAGAGCAGAAAATCAAGTTTGCTGATTTCTGCGACCTCTGGATGAAGGACTACGCAGAAACCCAACTGCGCCCCAAAACTGTAACCCGCTACCGTGGCCTGTTGGAGCGGATAAAGCCAGCTCTTGGCAGCATCTACCTTGACCGCCTCCGGCCCACCCATCTGACCGCATTTTACAGGGAACTCGCTCAGGTTCGCAAGGTGTCCACCTTCACCGCGAAAATGGATCTGAAAGCATATCTCAAAGAGCGCAAGATCACACAAACGAAGCTGGCGGAGGATTCCGGTATATGTACCGCAACAATCCGCTCTATCATCATCGGCAACGCCGCCACCGAGGAAACAGCGCAAAAAATAGCCGATGCCTTGCACATCGACTTTGACAAGCTGTTCCAGCCTTCCGGGGAGCCGCAGCCCCTTTCCGGGCAGACGATCCTGCACTATCACCGGCTCATTTCCGTCATCCTGCAAACCGCCGTGGAATGGCAGTACATCCCCGCCAATGCCGCAGAGCGGGTCAAGCCTCCCAAAGCCGAAGGCAACGAAGCGGTATATCTGGATGACAAGCAGGCGATTCACCTTCTGGAGCTGCTGGAAGATCAGCCGATCTATTACCGCACAGCCGTTACGGTGTTGCTGTTCACAGGTATGCGCCGGGGGGAATTGATGGGCCTTGTGTGGAATGACATTGATTTCGACAATAACACCATCACGATCCAGCGGTCATTGCAGTATCTCCCGGATATGGGTGTATTCACATCCGACACGAAAACCAAATCCAGCCGCCGCGTAATCAAAGCACCGGCTACCTCAATTCACTCCCTGAAGGAGTACCGTACATGGCAGAAGAAAACCTTCCTGAGCATCGGCCGGCCGTGGGAAGAATCCGGGCAGGTATTTGTCACCCAGAACGGAACGCCCATGCACCCGGACACGCTGACAAGCTGGTTTGGCAGCTTCATCAAAACCACAGATCTTCCGCAGATTCATGTCCACAGCCTGCGGCACACAAACGCCACCTTGCAGATTGCAAACGGTGTGGCGGTCACTACCGTGGCTGGAACCCTGGGCCACAGCACGGCCAATACCACGACAAAGGTCTACGCCCATGCCATTCAGAGTGCCGCCGCAGCATCCGCCGAAATGATGGATAACCTTCTGAACCCCATGAAAAAACAGGCGTAACGGACAAATAACGGACAATCCAATTTTTGGGGTTTTTAAAATGTCACTAAAAATTCAGAAAACACCGGGTTTCGTACTAAAACTCGGTGTTTTTACTGGCAGGGGCACAAGGACTTGAACCCTGAGCCTACGGTTTTGGAGACCGCCGCTCTACCAATTGAGCTATACCCCTATATATGAAAGGCAGAAGCCTTAAAAAACTGGTGGGCCTTCAGGGACTCGAACCCGGGACTATCCGGTTATGAGCCGGAGGCTCTGACCAACTGAGCTAAAGGCCCGTGGAATCTCGGTGAACTCATCACCACGGGGGCTATTATAGCACCTCACCGTCAGGATGTCAAGTGAAAATCTACCAAAAAATGATTTCTCCCCGGACTCGCCGGGGAAAATACGAAATCACTCAAACTCCGCCATATTCAGGCAGTCGCCAGACCTGCACAGCTGGGACAGCTCCCCATCCCGGAGCAGATACGCCTCGCCGAAAAGCAGCAGCTCATGGTCGTCCTGGTAGAAGTAGCTTCCGTCCGGCAGGGCAAAGAAGGTGTTGCCAAAGCTATCGGGGTAAGTGATGTCCTCAAAAAGCCGCATCCCATCCAAAATGTCGTCCTTCACCTTCTGGTAGTGGGGCAGGATGTTTACATCGGTGAGCCCCAAACCGGGAGCAAACCGCTGAAAACAGGGATCAATCCCCTCCCCTTCTTCCTCTGGCTGGACATATGCCCAGTCCGCCAGGTTCATGGAACCGGCGCTGATGCCCATTACCACGCCGCCAAATCCCTCCAGAATTTCCCGCAGTCCAATCTCCCGGAAAAAGGCGTTTTGGGTGGGAACATGGCCGCCGGCCAGAATGAGAAAATCGCTGTCTGCCACCAACTGGGCGGCACGCTGGGCGTTGGTGCCATCCAGGACAGCGTAGGCGCTGAACACAATCCCCGCCTGGGAAAAGGCAACGGCAGTGTCCATGCCGAAGGAGCAGGTCAAATCGTGCCGCTCCGGGTCCGAGGCAACAAACAGCGCCCGGGGAAAGGGCGGCAGAGCCTGACGCAGATTTTCCAGGAAATGGTTCTCCGGGTTGAGAATAGCCCGGTCAGCCCCGTCCAGATAGGGACTGCTGGTGATAAAAAGGGTCATAGAATACTCCTCTTAAAAAGCAAATTTTTCCCCGGCGGGCGCTATGGCGCAGGAAGCTTAAAGCTAGGGAAATACTCCTCCACAAAATCCACCCTGTCCACCTGGAAGGTTTTTCCGTTCAGATAGGCCAGACCGCCGGCGTCGGTGGTGAACGCAAAGGTGAGCCGATAGGAATACAGGGCCTGGTAATTCCGGTCGAACCGCTTGTCCAGCTTGCCGTATTTTCCGTCCCCCAGCAGCGGATGCCCGGCGTGGGCGAACTGAGCCCGGATTTGGTGGGTCCGGCCGGTGATGAGCTGGCACTCCACCAGGGACAAGCCGCCAGCGTTTGCCAGGGTGCGGTAATTCGTCTGGCAGGTTTTGGAGCCTGGCTGTGGAGTGTCGGTGACGAAAACCCGGTTTTTCCTGGCGTCCTTAAAAAGGTAGCCTTTCAGGCTGCCCTCTTTGGGCTTTGGCGTCCCCTCCACAACGGCAAGGTATCGCTTGTCCAGCTCCCGGTCCTTGATCTTCTGGTTCATCACCCGCAGAGCCTCGGCGGTTTTGGCGGCGATGACGATGCCCCCGGTGTTCCGGTCAATCCGGTTGCACAGGGCCGGGGTGAAGGAATTCTCCTCCCGGGGGCTCCACTCATGCTTCTGGTACAGGTAGGCCTGGATGTGGTCGATGAGGGTGCGGCCATACTCCGCCCCGTCGTGGGGATGCACCGCCAGACCAGGCCG
>DEUP01000033.1:109887-150224 GCA_002362625.1 Clostridiales bacterium UBA3259 | reverse complement strand
ACTTATTCAGCAGACATTATTATAAAAGGGCCTGTTCCCATTCCTTCTCCCGGAAGCCGGTGAGAATCCTTCCATCGGCGATCACCAAGGGCCGCTTTACCAGCATTCCATCCGCAGCCAGCAGGCGAAGCTGGTCTTCCTCGGACATGGTGGGAAGCTTATCCTTCAGGCCCAGCTCCTTGTACTTGAGGCCGCTGGTATTGAAGAACTTCTTCAGAGGCAGACCGCTTTCCATGTACCACTGCTTCAGCTCCTCAAAGCTGGGGTTATCGTCCTTAATGTGCCGGGTCTCGTAGGCGACGCCGTGGCTGTCCAGCCAGGCCTTGGCCTTCTTGCAGGTGGAGCAGGGAGGATATTCCAAAACCAGCATAGTTTCCTCCGATTACTTCACAAAGTTATTGACGATGGTGGCGATTTTTTCTACATCCTCGTCCGTCAGGTACATATGCAGGGGCATGGTGATGATGTGCTGGGTGATCTCATGGGCCTTGGGGCAGGTGCCCTGGGCATAGGTGTACATGGAAAACTCCGTGTTGTCCCGATAGTGGACACCGCCGTAAATGTCGTTCTTTGCCAGCTCGGAGAGCAGACCCTCCCGGTCGGGAACGGCAATCTCATAGAGATGGAAGGCACACTCCTCACGGTGGTTTGCGGGGATGATGTGGATGTTGGGATTGGTCCTGAAAACCTTGTCATACATGGCAGCGATTTCCCGGCGGCGGGCATTTTCCTCGTCCACATAGGGCAGCTGAGCCAGGGCAATGCTGGCAATAACGGCGTTGCCGTTATATTTGAAGCCCACATAATCCACGCCGTAGTTCCACTTATAAGTACCCTCGTTGGTTGAACGGGCGTAGGTGTCCTTGTTGATGCCCATCCAGGAGACCTTCCGGCATACCGCATCCAACTCGTCATCAGCAAAGCAGATCATGCCGCTGTCGCCGGTAGACAGGTTCTTCACGGCCTGGAAGGAGTAGACGGTCACATCCACACCGTCCCAGGTGCCGGGGGTCACGCCGTTTACCCGGGTACCGGTCATGTGAGCGGCGTCCAGAATCAGGCGCAGGCCGTGCTTTTTGCACAGGGCGATGATCTTGTCCAGCTGACCGACCCGTCCGCCGTAGCCCACGAAGATCACCGCACGGGTGCGGTCAGTGATTTTCTTTTCCACATCCACAGGGTCCAGGCACAGATACTCGTCCACATCCGCAAAGGTGACATGGAGTTTTTCATACAGGATGGCGTGGTTGGTGGACACAAAGGTAATGGGGGTGGAGATGACCTCATCCCCGTCCTGCCAGCCGTACTTGCGCTTGAGGATGTTCACGGCCAGGTGAAGACCGGCGGTGTTGGAATTGAGGTAGCAGGCGTTGCGGTGGCCGGTGTATTCCTTCCACTTCTGCTCAAACTCCGCGGTTTTAAAGCCGGAGCCGGTCCAGCCCTTTTCCAGACATTCCCGAATCTGAGCAAGGCACTCGTCAATATGGTACTTGGGCTTCAATACTTGAATGGTAGACATAATTTTCTTATCCTTCTTTCCTCAGGTTTAATTTGCACAGAATGCGTTTGACAAACTGCTTGAAATAATGGAACTCAAAATAGTGATACCACCGGAAGGGACGGCTGCGGTTTAAATATTCTCCAAAGTACTTGAAGCCATCCTGATAGGCCTCCCACAGATAATCCGCGAAGGGCGTGTACCAGTCCATCATAAACCAGTTGTAGCCGTACAGGTCTTCATAGGCCTTCATATACTTTATGAAGCACCTGCGGTAGTGCTGCTTTGTCAGATACTCCGGATCGGGAGGCAGGTAGCCTCTGTCCTCGGCGAAGCGCTGGAGATTATCATTGTAGGCCATGATGAAGGGGCCTACAAAGTTGATGGTGTAAAGGGAAATGTTGGCGTCGATGGGTGTGACCTTTAATTCCCGGATCCGGTTGACGTCGGTCTGGTTGTCATCATTGAGGACGCACCGCTCCAATATCTCTACCCGCTGTCCCTGATTGGCAAAGAGCATATTGTGGGGCAGGGAGCCGGACAGGGAGGCTACCACCTGGGCGTTGCGGATATAGAAGATCATCTGGCTTAAGGGTACCTTTTCCGGGTAGAGCAGGGTATAGCCGTTCTTTTCGAAGAAGTTGTCCAGGGTTTCAAAGCCGAACTCAAAGGGACGGCCTTTGGCAAGCTTTGTGCGGCTGTAGTAGATTTTGGGGAGGGGCTTCCAGGTGGGATCCACCTTCACATTTTCCGCCACCCGGTCGAAGATATCCCGGTACTTAGGGCTGTAGAAAATCCGGCTGCGGCAGGACATCTCCGGCACCAGAACCTTCCGGTAAGCTGTGGGACGATTGATGATCTCCGTCTTCTCCCAGACGCCCAGCAGCTCCAAAAATTCCCGGTAGTTGCCGCGGATCTCCCGCTGCTCGTTCTCGTCGATGAAGAAGACGTACTTGTCGATGGTGGGATCGTTTTCCAGGAAGTACCACAGCCGGGTGACGGCTTCCACCAGAAAGTGGCCCCACTGGTCTACCAGATATCCGCAGCAGACCACGGTCTCCTCCCGAACAGGCGGTTTTTCAAAGGGATAATCAAACTCCACCCGGTCGGGCACGGCGGAAAGAGCTACATACTGCCCGTTTTCGTCCACAACGCCGCCCCTTCCGAAGAGCAGGCTGGGATCCCGGCGCAGAGGCAGAATGGCGGCGTTTTCTCCCTGCCAGACCTCCAGGGTATCCCGGACCTCCATGGGGGCTTCCTGCCAGCGGCGATGGGCCTCCGCCTTTTTGGGCCGCATGTAGCGATAATCAATTTCGTGCATGGAATACGCTCCTTTGTATTTACAGGGCAGGGTATCGGGTGTCCTTGTCGCTGAGCCGGAGAGGTGTACCGTCGGTCATGGTGTACCCTTCCGGAGAGGCGGTGCCCTGATATTGTCCCACGACCTCCGGCCACCTTACGCCGATGGCGGGGTCGTTCCAGGCAAAGCCCAGCTCGTCGCCCGGGTGGTAGAAGTCTGTGACCTTGTAGCAGAATTCGGCGGTGTCGCTGAGCACCAGAAAGCCGTGGGCAAAGCCCTCAGAAATATAGAACTGTTTCTTATTCTCGGCGGTCAGCTCAATGCCGTACCACTGGCGGAAGGTGGGAGAGCCGGGACGCATATCCACGGCCACGTCAAAAACCCGGCCCTGGATCACCCGCACCAGCTTTCCCTGGGGATGCTCCTTTTGCAGGTGCAGACCCCGGAGCACGCCCTTGACGGACATGCTCTGGTTGTCCTGGACAAAGACCATGTTCAGACCATGCTCCGCCATATCCTGCTGGTTATAGGTTTCCATAAAGTAGCCCCGGTTGTCGCCGTGAACCGCCGGCTCGATCACATACAGCCCTTCGATGGAGCATTTTGTTACCTTGATCTGACTCATACGTTCTCTCCTGATCCTCTCTTTTTTAAGCCCGGTGAATCACGCGCTTGACAAACTGCTTCCAGTAGTGTACCTGGAAATACTGCTTCCGGAGGAAGGGCTTGCGATCCTCAAGGTAATCCTGGAAATAGGGGAAGCTGTCCAAATAGGCCTCATACAGGGAATCGCAGATTTCCGGGTACCAGTCTGCCATGAACCAGCGGTGCTGGTAATTGTCGAAGTAAGAGAACATATACTGCTTGAAGCACTTCTCCAGATAAGCGCTTGAGGCGTATTCCTCGCTGGGAGACAGCAGCCCCTTGTCGGTATAGTATCGGTTGAAGCACGGGCTGTAACCCAGGATATAAGGCCCGCAGGTGTCCACGGGATAGAGGTGGAAGTTGGCGTCCACCGGGGTAACCTGAAGGGCACGCATCTGGTTGATGCATACTTGGTGGTCGTCGTTGATGATCAGCCGTTCCAGAATGGTCAGCTTCTGCCCACTTTGGCCAAAGAGCAGATTGTGGGCGGTGGAGCCGGAGATGGACACCACCTCTTCGGCATTGCGGAGCAGATAAATCAGCTGATCCAGAGGCAGCTTCTCCGGGGCGACCACGGTATAACCGTTGCGGGTATAGAAGTCGTCAAAGGCTTCCAGGCCAAATTCGTAGCCATTCTGAGAGGCAAACTGACTGCGGGTGAGGAAAACCTTCTCAGCCCGTTCCCAGGCGGGATTTACCTCCGCGTTCTCGGCAATGGCGTCAAAAATGGCGAGATACTGGGGGCTGTGGAAGGTCATGTTCTGGAAGCTGATTTCCGGAACAATCACCTCCCGGAAGGTGGTGGGGGTGTTCACCAGTTCCAGCTTGTCCCAGATCTTCAGCAGCTCAAAGAAGCGGCGGTAGTTTCCCTTTACCACCCGATCCTCGCCCTCGTCCACGAAGAAGACGTACTTGTCAATGGTGGGATCGTTTTGAAGCACATACCACAGCCGGGTGACGGCCTCCACCAGGAAATGGCCCCAGTGGTTCACCAGATACCCGCAGTACACAACCTTCTCATCCTTGTATCCGGGATTTTCAAAGGGGTAGCGGCCCTTGATCCGCTTCTCAATGCCGGACAGGGGCACATAATTGCCGCCCTCGTCGATTACGCCGCCCCGGCCGAAGAGCACGTCGTCTCCCGGAACCTCCCGCAAGGGAAAAACAGTGGCGTTTTTGCCCTGCCACAGGGAAAGATTCTTCTTTTCCGCAAAGGGGGTATTGTACATCCGCTTGAGCCAGGCGGCCTTCTTGGGCCGGAGGTAGTCATAATTGATGGAATATTTCAGTACGGGAGCCTCAGGGGAGGGTGTGGCAGCGGTATGGGTGGCGGCAGAGGAGCCGTACATCTTCTCGTAGTAATTCTGATATTCTCCGGAGAGGATGGTCTCCCACCACTCCCGGTTATCCAGATACCACTGGATGGTTTTCTGAATGCCGTCGGCAAATTTCGTCTCCGGCAGCCAGCCCAGCTCCCGGTGGATCTTGGCCGGGTCAATGGCATAGCGCATGTCGTGACCCTTCCGGTCGGTGACGTAGGTGATCAGGCTTTCCGGCTTGCTCAGGGTCTTGCAGATGAGCGTTACAATGTCGATGTTGCGCATCTCGTTGTGACCGCCGATGTTGTACACCTCGCCCACCCGTCCGTTGTGGATAATCAGGTCAATGGCCTTGCAGTGATCCTCCACATACAGCCAGTCCCGGACGTTCAGCCCTTCCCCGTAGACAGGCAGAGGCTTGTCGTTCAAGCAGTTGGCGATCATCAGAGGGATCAGCTTTTCCGGGAATTGATAGGGGCCGTAGTTGTTGGAGCACCGGGAAACGGTCACGGGCAGACCGTAGGTGCGGTGATAGGCCAGCACCAGAAGATCCGCGGAGGCCTTGGAGGAGGAATAGGGGGAGGAGGTGTGGATGGGCGTCTCCTCCGTAAAGAACAGATCGGGCCGGTCAAGGGGAAGGTCGCCGTAGACCTCGTCGGTGGAGACCTGGTGGTAGCGCTTGATGCCGTACTTCCGGCAGGCGTCCATGAGCACCTGGGTGCCCAGAATGTTGGTTTGCAGGAACACCTCGGGATTTTCAATGGAGCGATCCACATGGCTTTCCGCGGCGAAGTTCACCACCATGTCGGGGTGTTCCTCTTCAAAAAGTTGATAGACGGCGGCCCGGTCGCAGATGTCCGCCTTTACGAACCGGAAGTTGGGATTGCCCATGACAGAGACCAGGGTGGACAGGCTTCCCGCGTAGGTCAGCTTGTCCAGACACACGATCCGATAATCCGGGTACTTGCCCAGCATGTGGAAAATGAAGTTGCTGCCGATAAAGCCGGCGCCGCCGGTGACAATGATGGTCATAGAAATGTCCTCTCAGTCTTTCTCATTTTTGACGGAAGCTTTTGAACTTATCCTGGGCTACCTGACGCAGGTGGTGTCCATAGGGAGATTTGCCGTAGACCTCAGCCGAGCGCAGCAGCTCTTCCGTGGTGATCCAGCTGAAGCGGAAGCCGATCTCCTCCGGGGCAGAGATTTTCACGCCCTGGCGCTTTTCCACCATGTGGACGAATTCCGCCGCTTCCAGCAAGGTTTCCATGGTGCCGGTGTCCAGCCAGGCAAAGCCCCGGCCAAGAAGCTGTACATCCAGCTGCTCCCGCTTTAAGTACATGTCGTTCAGGGTGGTGATTTCCAGCTCACCCCGGGCAGAGGGCTTTACGTCGTGGGCCAGAGCGGAGACGCCTTTGGGATAGAAGTACAGGCCGGTAATGGCATAGTTGCTCTTGGGATGGGCGGGCTTTTCCTCCACGGAGATTACCTTGTCGTTTTCGTCAAACTCCACCACGCCAAACCGCTCCGGGTCGGGAACGTAGTAGCCGAACACCGTTGCTCTGCCGCCCTCGGCGTTCCGGGCAGCGGACTGCAAGATGGCGGAAAAGTTGTTGCCGTAGAAGATGTTGTCCCCCAGAATCATGGCACAGGCATCGTCTCCGATATAATCTTCCCCAATGAGGAAGGCCTGGGCCAGCCCGTCGGGGGAGGGCTGGACGGCGTAGCTTAGGTGGATGCCGAAATGGCTGCCGTCCCCCAGCAGATCCTGGAACCGGGGGGTGTCGATGGGAGTGGAGATGATGAGAATATCCCGAATCCCCGCCAGCATCAGGGTGGACAGGGGATAGTAGATCATGGGCTTATCGTATACCGGAAGCAGCTGCTTGGAGGTAACTCTCGTCAGCGGATACAGCCGGGTTCCGCTGCCGCCTGCCAGAATGATGCCTTTCATATGTCCACTCCTTTTGGTGATGAAAAATGAAAAAGGGGGTCTGAAGAATATATTGTGTCAATTCTTTTGATATTCTACCACATCTTCCCGGGAATGTAAACCGATAATCTGACCGGTTCCGAAAATGAAGGATCCAGACGGGGCGAAAAAAGAAAGGAAACCGTGACATTGTCACAGAAGTTTTTCCATCCCCGGGGTATACTGAAGCCATCAATAAAAACAGGAGGACAACAACATGTCTACCATTAAAATTACTGCTGAGAATTTTGAAAAAGAGGTCATGCGTTCCACGAAACCCGTCCTGCTGGACTTCTGGGCGCCCTGGTGCGGCCCCTGCCGTATGGTCGGCCCCATCCTGGACGAAATCGCCGCCGAGCGTTCAGATATCGTGGTAGGGAAGGTCAACGTGGATGAGCAGTCCGCCCTGGCGGCCCAGTTCCGGGTCGCGAGCATCCCCATGCTGGTGGTGATGAAGGACGGCAAGGTCGTCAACCAGACCCTAGGGGCGAGACCCAAGGCCCAGATCCTGTCCCTGTTGTGACAGGCCATTCCCAGACAAGGAAAAAACAGGGCTGTTTTTTAGAACAGCCCCGTTTTTATCTGGTATCCGCGATTTCCCGGAGACTTTTTGTGTCACACAGCTCCACGGTTCCCCGGGAGAGCCGGACATAGCCCTCCCCGGAAAAGTATTTCAGCATTCTGGTGACCACCTCCCGGGGATTTCCCATGTGTCTGCCGATGGCCTCCTGGGTGATGTGAAGCACATTGGTGCCCTCGATATTGGCTTCCTCCAGCAGAAAGCCTGCCAGACGCTGGTCAAAGCGCTTCCACAGGATCTGCTCCATGAGCCACATGACCTCGGAAAACCGGGCGGCCATGATCTCGTTTGTGAAGTTCGCCAGGGGGGCGGACTGCTCCATGATCTGACGGTAGGTTTCCGCCGGTATGTCCCAGTACACCGTGTCCTTTTCCGCCTCAAAGGTGACGTCAAATTGGATGGAACGCATCATGCAGGGGGCGGAGAACAGGCAAAGATCCCGCTCGAACAGACGGTACAGGGTGATCTCCCGGCCGTCGCTGGACAGGGAATAGGCCCGGATCTGGCCGGATTTTATCAGCAGCACTCCGGTACACTCCATGCCGCCCCGGTGAATTACAGTGCCCTTTTCCGCCTGGCGCTCCGTCAGACGCCAGGTGATCTGGCTTTGCTGAGCCTGGGTCAGTTGATCCCATATGGGGAAACAGTCTTCAAAGTCCATGCGGCCACCTCCTTGCGGGATTATTATAATGTATTTCCCGGCGCATGTCAAATTGAATTCTTGACATATGCCGGAAATTTGATAAAATAAAAACGCTTCCAGGCGCGGAGGCGGCTGTGGCAGGAAAAAGTTTCAATGAGGCGAGCATAATTTTTTCTTGTGTTATGTCATATTACGTGATATAATGCAGGCAGTAAAGGGTATAATCCACATATTCTTCCGGGAAATGGGAAGGAAAATGGAGATTATCAACAAATTCAGAGACATAAGTAAGGAATTCCGCAGGATACTATTTTACCATATTAACATAAAAAGGAGAAACACTATGAATATTGCAGTCATTGGCGGCGTTGCCGCCGGTACCAAGGCCGCCGCGAAGCTGATGCGTCAGGATCGCGGAGCCAAGGTTACCGTCTACACCAAGGGCAAGGATATTTCCTACGCCGGCTGCGGCCTTCCCTACTATGTGGGCGGCAGCATCGAAACCCGGGACGAGCTGATCGTCAATACTCCCGCAAAGTACACCGGCCTCACCGGCGTGGAAGTGAAAACCGAAATGGAGGCCGTCGCGGTTGACGCTGCCGCCAAGACCGTCACCTTCGCGGATGGTCAGGTAATTTCCTATGACAAGCTGGTCATTGCCACCGGCGCGGCTCCCTTTGTGCCTCCCGTGCCCGGTACTGATCTGCCTGGCGTGTTCACCATGCGCACTCCGGATGACGCCATCGGTCTGCGGGCCTATGTGGAGAGCAACAGCTGCCGCTCTGCTGTGGTGGTTGGCGGCGGCTTCATCGGTCTGGAAATCGCGGAAAATCTGCTGAGCAAGGGCCTGAAGGTCACCGTGGTGGATATGGCCTCCCAGATTATGCCGAACCTCTTCGACGCGGAAATGGCCGACTATTTGAAGCGGAAGCTCCAGGCTAAGGGGATCCGCATTGTCACCGGCGCCGGTCTCACCGAGGTCCTGGGCACCGAGAGGACCACCGGCATTCGCACCGGCGTGGGCACCTTTGAGGGCGACGTGGTGGTTATGGCCATCGGCGTCCGTCCCGCGACAAGCTTCCTGAAGGATTCCGGCATTGAGATGTTCAAAGGCACCATCGTGGTGGACGACCATCAGAGAACCAACCTGGCGGATGTGTACGCCGTAGGCGACTGCGCCATGGTACATAACCGCATTACCGGCAAGGGCCAGTGGTCCGCCATGGGATCCACTGCCAACATCACCGGCCGGCTGCTGGCCAGGAACATGACCGGCGGAGACGTTTCCTACGGCGGCTGCCTGGGCACCGGCGTCGTGAAGCTGGCTGAGGGCATCAACGCCGGCCGTACCGGTCTGACGGAAGAGCAGGCGAAGAACGCGGGCTACGACGTCATCACCGCTACCTGCGTCACCGATGACAAGGCCCATTATTATCCCGGCGCGGACACCTTCCTGACCAAGCTGATTGCCGACAAGCAGAGCCACAAGCTGCTGGGCATCCAGGTGGTGGGTGCTGGGGCTGTGGATAAGATGGTGGACATCGCCGTTGTGGGCATCGGCATGAATGCAAAGGTGGAGGATTTTGACACCTTCGACTTCTCCTACGCCCCGCCCTTCTCCACCGCCATTCATCCCTTCGTCCAGGCCTGCTACATTCTGGAAAACAAGATGGCAGGGGAGTACGAGTCCTTCACCCCCGCCGAGTATCTGGCTGGCAAGGCTAAGGGCTACAAGGTCATTGACGTGTCTCCCGCGCCCGCCATTCCCGGCGCGAAATGGGTGGATCTTGCCAAGGTTACCGCGCCCATTGAGGGCCTGGATCAGGACGAGAAGCTGCTGCTGGTCTGCGCCAGGGGCAAGCGGGCTTACTTCACCCAGAACCGGCTGAAGGCCATGGGCTACACGAATACCCGGGCTTTGGAAGGAGGCTTGTTTGTGAACAATGTGAAGGTCAGCTTCGAGGGCGGCAAGCTGCCTCCCGAGGAAATCAAGCGGGTCAAGGGCCTGGGCTGCCTCCAGGATAAGCGCTATACCGATGTGTTCAACGTCCGTGTGATTACCCGCAACGGTAAGATTACCGCGGAGGAGCAGCATGTCATTGCCGAGGCCGCGGAGAAGTTCGGCTCCGGCGCGGTCACCATGACCACCCGTCTGACTTTGGAAATCCAGGGCGTGAAGCATGAGAACATTCAGCCCCTCATCGACTTCCTGGCAGAGCACGGCCTGTCCACCGGCGGCACCGGCAGCCTGGTGCGGCCTGTGGTGTCCTGCAAGGGTACCACCTGCCAGTACGGCCTCATCGATACCTTCGATCTCAGCGAGAAGCTCCATGAGAAGTTCTATGTGGGCTATCACGGGGTCACCCTGCCCCATAAGTTCAAGATCGCCGTGGGCGGCTGTCCCAACAACTGCGTCAAGCCCGACCTGAACGATCTGGGCATCATTGGCCAGAGAGTGCCCATGGTGGACTATGCCAAGTGCCGTGGCTGTAAGAAGTGCCAGGTGGAGCTGAACTGCCCCATCAAGGTTGCCCATCTGGAAGACGGCAAAATCCAGATCGACCCCAACCTCTGCAACAACTGCGGCCGCTGCCGGAACAAGTGCCTGTTCGACGCCATTGAATATGTGGACGGCTATAAGGTGTGCATCGGCGGCCGGTGGGGCAAGAAGACGGCCCACGGCAAGTCCCTGACCAAGGTCTTCACCACCGAGGAAGAGGTCATGGATGTGGTGGAAAGAGCCATCCTCCTGTTCCGGGACGAGGGCCAGACCGGCGAGCGGTTCGCAGATACCGTTACCCGCCTGGGCTTCGACTATGTGAACGACAAGCTGCTCACCCAGTCCATCGACAAGGAAGCCATCCTGAAAAAGAACGTCAAGGGCGGCGCTACCTGCTAAACTTATACCGACCTGGGCCTGCCGGTTTCGGCAGGCCTGGTTTTTTCTCCCGGGTGGCACTGCTTGCGCAAATATAAGAGATTCTTAAGGAACAGACCGGTTGTATCCCCAGAAAAATTGTGATATACTAAACATAAAAGATACCCACAGAAGGGAGAGAATGGTATATGGGATATGGATTCGGCATAGGCTTTGGGCTGCTTCAGGTTATGTTCGTTATTGTGTTTATTGTGGTGATCGGGACATTTGTGGTAACGGCCATCCGGGGCATCGGGCAGTGGAGCAAGAACAATCAGTCTCCCAGGCTGACGGTAGAGGCCACTGTGGCGGCGAAGCGAACCGATGTTTCTGTCCACCATCATGGCAATGCCGGGGATGCCTCTGGCGCCCATGGCTATCACACCAGCTCCTCTACATCCTATTATGTGACCTTTCAGGTGGAAAGCGGCGACCGGATGGAGCTGGAGATGTCCGGAAATGAATACGGTTTCCTGGTTGAGGGAGACAGAGGAAGGCTGACGTTCCAGGGTACCAGGTATCTGGGCTTTGAACGTACATAAGGAAGGAATTACATATGCTGGAATTATTGGCTGTTATGGTATTTATCTGGCTTTTGGTGAAGAGCGTTGGCTTGGCCCTGAGGCTGACCTGGGGCATGGCGAAGATCATCGCCTCCATTCTCATGGCCCTGGCGCTGCCCCTGCTGATTGTGTGTCTGGTGTTTGCCTCCGGTCTTGCCCTGCTCCTGCCCATTGGCATGATCGCCCTGGCGGCGGGAATCGTCAAGACCTGCGTCTGAAACGAGCATAATGAGAAAGCTGACCTGGGGTGTGTGGCGGCGGAAAATAAGCAGACTGGAAGCCCCGGTTATGACTTTTTTGTAAAAACACCAAAATCCGGCTTGACATTTGGGGAAAAGGCGGATATAATAGTCAAGCCTAGTGATAGGCCCTGAACGCATCCTGGATCTAGCCGGATGCCATCGGAGGGAGGGAAAACAATGTCTGAAATTCGCGTCAAGGAGAACGAGTCTCTGGAAAGCGCTCTGCGCCGTTTTAAGCGGAGCTGCGCCAAGGAGGGCGTTATCGCCGAAGTGAAGAAGCGCGAGCATTACGTCAGCCCCAGCCTGAAGCGTAAGCAGAAGTCTGAAGCTGCTCGTAAGAACAAGAGAAAGTTCTATTAATCCCTCTTGACAAGCGTATAAAACCGCCCTGCTTTCGGCAGGGCGGTTTTTTAGCTTCTAAATCAGTTGATATCGGGCTCTTATCTCCCATACAGAAAGGCGAATACACCTGTAAACAGCATTGCGCCGGCTATGATATACAGTATCATAATTTTACTCCTTTCTCTGCGTTGCGTCGTTGGCTATTCGTAAAACCGGTTAAACCAGGCCGGATGCTGCCATGCTGCTGCGCAGGGCGCGGCGCATCCGGTTCAGCATGGATTTGACTTTGCGTTGGGAAAAACCAAACCGATCCGCGATTTCCGCGGTGGTATCCAGGTATTCGTACCGGCGGA
Organism: Clostridiales bacterium UBA3259; assembly: GCA_002362625.1. The sequence goes on along the minus strand of DEUP01000033.1, from coordinate 137,853 downwards.
GGAATACCTTTTGCTCCACAGGCGACAGCTCCTGCCAGAAGGGGCGAAGACATTCCCGAAGCGCCTTTTGGGTGAACACATCCTCCGGCGGCTCCATACCGGACAAGCAGGCGCGATCTTTTTTCATGCGGCGCAGAGGCCATTTATCCCAAACGCGGATTTGGACAAGCCCATCCCCCAAAGAGGCGAAAGAAAGCCTCGAAACGGCTGTGTGATTCATGTACCCTGGCCTCCTGTCTTTTTGTCCCTTTACTTATATAGACGATAAAAATCGGGAAAAGTTGCACGGATTCTCTCATAAAAATAATTTTATTTTTTAAAGCTCTATTTTGCCTCTAGGGAAGAGGAGGCCCGGAAGGCCTTTCTGCTATAAATACGTGTGAAAGGGACAAAATGTTGCGGCCCGCGGAAAATTTTTTCCATGGGCCCCATGACTGAGGGCCAGGGAGGCGTTCAGCCGGAGTTCCGACAGGATTGGCTTTCCGGCTGTGGTAGAATGTCTCCAGGAGGGGATGAAGGTGAAAGGCATCTGGAAGGATATGGCCGCGGCATTGTTCATGGGAATGGTGCTGCCGGGGATGGTGCTGCAAATCGTTTCGGCATACCAGAGCAAAGAACCGAAGATTGCGGAGGAAACCGTGGCGGAAACAACAGTGCCGGAGACGCTCCCCAAGCCGGTTCCCCTGACGGCCATGGTGCGCTGGGAAAACGGGGAAACGGAAAAGGTGGATATGGACACCTATTTGCTGGGCGTGGTTCTGGCGGAAATGCCGGTGTCCTTTGAAATGGAGGCGTTGAAGGCCCAGGCGGTGGTGGCCAGAACCTATACCAGAAAGGCCTATGTCACCGACGGAAAGCACGGAGACGGAAGCGTCTGCACGGATCCCAGCTGCTGTCAGGCCTATATTTCGGAGGAGGACTATCTGGCAAGGGGAGGCACCCAGGAGGGCGTGGACAAGGTTCGCCATGCCATTGGGGCGACCACCGGGTACGTGCTGACCTATGGGGAGGAGCTGATCGAGGCAACCTACTTTTCCTGTTCCGGCGGCAGCACCGAGGACGCCGCCGCCGTCTGGGGGACGGACTATCCCTATTTGCAGGCGGTAGACAGTCCCGGGGAGGAGGACGCACCCTACGATACGGACATGGTGACCTTTACTCCAGAGGAATTTCAAAGGGCTCTGGGGAGGGAGCTTTCGGGTTCTCCACGGTCATGGATTGGCACGACCACTTACACAGAGGGCGGCGGTGTGGCTGCCATGGTCATTGAGGGAGAGAGCTATACCGGCACACAGCTGCGCTCAGCGCTGAAGCTGCGTTCCACGGCCTTTACAGTGCTGACAGAGGATGATTCCATCACCGTTACCACCCGGGGGTATGGACACAGAGTGGGCATGAGCCAGTACGGAGCTGACGCTATGGCTGTTACGGGAAGCGGCTTTCAGGAGATTCTGGCCCACTACTACCCGGGGACAACGCTGACAAAGCTGGGCGGCTGATTCACGTTTTTAAGAGGGCAGTCTGCCCTCTTTTTTCTTTGCCTCTTGACGGGGAGAACAGAACTTGCTATAATACAAATACTTAGCAATGCTAAATGCTTTTAGGGAGGCGGCATATGGAGGACAGATTCGCTCAGCAGCTGAAAAAGGGTGTGCTGGAAATGCTGGTGCTGTCCCAGGTCTGCGATGAGCCGACCTATGGGTACGATCTGCTGAATCAGCTGAAAAACCGGTCAGGGGGAAGCCTTGCCCTAAAGGAGAGCACGTTGTATCCCATTTTGTACCGGTTGGAGGACGACGGCCTGATCCGTGCCAGCTGGTCACAGGGAGAGGGAAGGACTGCGCCTAAGAAAATGTATGAGGCCACGGAGGCGGGCAGGGTGGAAAAAGACCGCCGGTATCTTGTTTGGAAGGATTTTACAAAGACAGTTCAGATGTTTCTTGAGGGAGGGATAGAGCCATGACAGAGGGGGAAAGAAAGATGAAGCGTTATGTAAACGCTGTTGAGCGGCGGTTAAATTTGCCGAGAGATGTAAAGGCAAGGGTTATGAGCGACTTCAGCAGCTCTATAACCGCCCGCAGAGAAGCGGGACAGACCGACGAGCAGATTTACGAGGAGCTGGGAGAGCCGAAAAAGGCGGCAGCGGAGCTCAACGAGCAGATGAAGGAGTTTTCCTACCGGAAAAGCCCCTGGCGGTATTTGTTTCTTGGGATTGCCATTGCCGCTGGCCTTTGGTTTGTATACTACGGCTTATTGAAGCTGGTAGTTTTCCTGATGTTTTCCGTGGATGTGGGCCATGCAGCTTCTGTTGGGATCATTGGCGGAGCGGATGGGCCGACTGCTGTGTTCGTAACTTCTGGCAATAGGGTCGATTGGGACAATATCATTTTTGCGCTTTTGGGGATTGTGGGGATTTGCGGGTATCTCAGGCTTCGCAAGTGCAGAAAGAAATGAGTTGCAAACCCGGAAAAGCTGTGCTATGATGGCACAAAAAGCGCAGGAAGGGAAGCAAAATGGAAAAAATCACAAGCTTTACCATTGACCACATAAAATTACAGCCGGGACTGTATGTGTCCCGGAAGGACAAGGTGGGGACGGAAACCGTGACCACCTTCGACCTGCGGCTGACCAAGCCCAACGACGAGCCGGTGATGAACACCGCTGAGATGCACACCATCGAGCATCTGGCCGCGACCTATCTGCGAAACGAGCCGGAGTGGAAGGATAAGGTGCTGTACTTTGGCCCCATGGGCTGCCGGACGGGATTTTACCTGCTGCTCATTGGGGACTATGAAGCCAGGGATGTTGTGCCTCTGGTGCGGGACTGCTTCCGGTTCATTCGGGACTACCGGGGCGCGGTTCCCGGAGCCGCGGCGAAGGATTGCGGAAACTACCTGGATATGAACCTGCCCATGGCGAACTACTGGGGCGCAAAATACGCGGGGCTGCTTGAAAATATTGACGAAAGCCGCCTTGTTTATCCGGAATAAGGGGAATACTATGAAAAAACTTGGCATTATCGGCGCCATGCAGCTGGAAGTGGAAACCCTGCTTGGCGTGATGGAAAACAAAACCGCCCGGGAACTGGCGGGAAGCGTATTTTATGAAGGGGAGCTGGAGGGGCTTCCCGTGGTGATCGTCCAGTGTGGTGTGGGCAAGGTCAACGCGGCTCTCTGCGCCCAAATCCTCTGCGACTGTTTTGACGTAACCCATTTGGTAAACACCGGAATCGCCGGCTCTCTGTGCGCCGACCTGGACATTGGGGATCTGGTGGTGAGCCGGGACGCCATGTACCATGACTTTGACTGTGTACACTTTGGCTACGAATACGGCAAGGTGCCCGGAATGGACACCGTGGCCTTTCCGGCGGACGAGGGGCTGATGAAGTTGGCCTATGCGGCGGCGGAAGCGGTGCATCCCGGCCATGTCAGAATCGGGCGGGTGGCCAGCGGCGACCAGTTCGTGGCGGAAAAGGCACAGAAGGAAAAGATCATTGCCGTAACCGGCGGCCTATGTACGGAAATGGAGGGAGCGGCCATTGCGCATACAGCCTACCGGAATCGTCTGCCATTTGTGATCCTCCGGGCCATCTCCGACAAGGCGGACGACAGCGCCGAGATGGACTATCCCACCTTTGAGCGGATTGCCGCCCACCGGTGCGCCCAGGTCACCAGAAACCTGGCAAAGGCTCTGAAAGAAGCATAAAAGACGCGGTGAAGCAAAGTTCGCTTCACCGCGTTTTTTCGGGAACCTCATGTATTTCCCGCTTTTCAAACTGCACGGCTGGGGCAAAAGATTCCCTGCTCAGCCACGGGCGATCTATTCAGAGGTTCCTTAGGGCTTATTTATTCGTGATGTCCGCAGGAATGACTGCCGCAGCCGTGGCTGCCACAGGTGTGGCCCTCCTCGTGGTGGTGCTCCCCGTGGTGGTTGCACTTGACGTCGGGGTTGTAGTTCAGGCTGCCGGAAATCAGGGCATTGACGGCCTCGTCCGCGTTGCCGGACACGCCGCCGAACAGCCGTATGCCGACGGAGGCCAGCGCGTTCTGGGCGCCGCCGCCGATGCCGCCGCAGATCAGGGTGTCCACCTGGAGGGTGTGCAGAACCTCGGCCAGAGCGCCGTGGCCGCTGCCGTTGGTGCTGACCACCTGGGAGGAAACGACCTTGCCGTCCTCCACGTCATAGACCTTGAAGGCCTCGGTGTGGCCAAAGTGCTGGAAAATTTCTCCGTTTTCGTAGGTTACCGCGATTCTCATAGCATATTCTCCTTTTTGCGTTGTAAAAAGTTGGGAAAGCTCCCGCTTGAAGCACCCCTGGGAGCAGGCCTCCCGGCCGTCGCACAGGCGGTAAGCCCCGCCCTCGATCCGCAGGGGAAGTCCCTCCACCAGGGCCTGGGACAGCTTAAACCGGGCGCTTTCGTAAATCTTCTGGGCGGTGGTTCTGGCGACCTGCATCCGCTCACTGCACTGTTCCTGGGACAGTCCCTCCCAGTCGATGAGGCGAATGGCCTCGTATTCGTCAAGGGCCAGGATCACAGCTTCCTCCGACCCATCGTCTCCGCTGGGGAGAAATTCCAGGGCAGGGGGAAAATGGCAGACCCGTCTGCACTTGGGCGGTCTGGACACCGGAATCACCTTCCTTTCTGGCAACAGTATATCATTATTTATGGCATATGTCAATAATTGTTTCTGGCTTTATTAAAATTCCTTTATGATATTTTTAAGACTTTCAAACCTCATTGACAGGAAATGCGCTGCCTTGTAGAATAGGGAAAACGAAACATTTTTAGAGAGGGAATCATGAAAAAGACTTTAAATGCTTACCAGCTGAAAATCATTGCGCTCACTTTTATGATCGTTGACCATCTGCATACCTACCTGTTCTACCAGGCATGGCCCCGCTGGGTATCCATCCTGCCGAGGTTTGTGGCGCCCTTGTTTCTCTATCTGATGGTGGAGGGCTACCATTATACCCGAAGTAAGAAAAAGTATGCTCTGCGCCTGTTTGGGGCGGCGGCGGTTATGTTTGTGGGCAACGCGGCCATCAACATTGCCTTCCACGAAGTGGATCGGTTAACCGGACGGTTTACCCTGTACTCCATTGTGCAGGGACACAATATTTTCCTGACCCTGGGCCTGCTGTTTGTAGTGGTATGGATGATTGACACCTTTCAGCAGTCGGAGAAGAAATGGAAAAATGTCATTCTTGGAGCGGCTTGTGCTGCGTTGAGCCTGGTATCGGAGGGAGGCATTTATCTGCTCCCCCTTGCGGTAATCTTCATGTTATGTTATCAGAAAAAGGGGCAGATGTACCTGTTCACAGCACTGTACTGCATGCTCCTGTTTTTGAAGGCGCTGCTCAGCTGCTTGTCCGGCGGCACAGGAATCGGGCTGATGGGGACGCTGTGTTTTGACGCGGAATGGGCTATGATTTTCGTGATTCCGTTCCTGTATGCCTACAATGGTCAGCGGGGCCGCAATACCCCTGCCAGCAAGTGGATGTTCTATATTCTCTATCCGGCCCATTTGTGGCCCTTGCGTATTCTGGGTTATCTGCTGAAATGAAAAAAGAGGGCATCCCGAACCGGGGATGCTCTCAATTTCTTTTAAGCAAATGTCTGCTGAATAAGTCGCCAAAAGCGACTTATTCGCACACCGAAGGTGTGCAATTACAAAAACGGCTCTTTTAGCCGTTTTTTGTAATTCAGACAGCAAGCATTTGCCACAGATAATAAATCAGCCCGTACACGCTGCTGGCCGCCAGGCCGTATACAATCACAGGCCCCGCAATGGTGAAGATTTTCGCGCCCACACCCAGAATGAAGCCCTCGGTCTTAAACTCCACCGCCGGGGCGGCAATGGCGTTGGCAAAGCCGGTGATGGGCACCAGGGTACCGGCGCCGCCGTATTTCGCCAGATTATCGTACAGGCTCAGCCCCGTCAGCAGGGCGGACAGAGCCACTAGGGTCATGGAGGCCGCTGTGCCAGCTTCCTCCCTGGGCAGTATTTTCCCGTAGAGATTCATAAAAATCTGTCCCAGCAGGCAGATTGCCCCGCCGATCAAAAACGCGTACAGGCAGTCCATTCCCATGGGGGATTTTGGACTCATTTCCTGGAGCCGCTGCTGATATTGTTTTTCTGTCATGACCATCCCTCCGCATGTAGATTGCCCGAATCGTTGAAAATCATCCATTTTTTAATGACGGTATTGTCATTTTTTGCTGGGGAGGCATAGAATGGCGGGAGGTGATATGCATGATGGTAATTTCGGCGGGACGCCCCAGGGCGGTGGCCTGGGTGCGGGGAGACAATGGCCTGCGGGGAAGCGTGACCTTCTATCCGGTGCCCGGCGGCACCCTGGTGACGGCGGAGCTTCAGGGGCTTCCGAAAAGCGAAGCGGGCTTTTTCGGCTTTCATATTCACGAAGGAGAGGGCTGCGGCGGGGTGGACTTTGGGGACACCAAGGGACACTTAAACCCGGAGGGACTGCCCCACCCAAGACACGCGGGGGATTTGCCGCCCCTTCTGGAAATGCCGGAGGGCAGGGCCTTCCTGGCGGTGAAAACAGGCCGCTTTCGGCCGGAGGACGTAATCGGACGGACAGTGGTGGTTCACAATGATCCGGACGATTTCCACTCCCAGCCCTCGGGAAATTCCGGGAAAAAGATCGGCTGCGGTGTGATTCGACGAATTTAGAGAGCGGAAGCTTCAAAAATTTGTCACATATGGAAATTGACGGATGGAATCCAAAGTGATATACTGATTCCACAATTGAAAACTGTAGATCGATAGAGGCGCGGCGCGCAAGATTACCTCTTGCCAAACGGAACGGGTTCCGGGTATGGGGGAAAGGGCAAGCTGCCGAAGAGACCGGAAAAACCCGTTTTTCGATTTCTGGGCTGAGGGAGAATATCCTTCAGACTGTCACGATATGTGGAGCGCTATCATTCTCAGTCGGGGGCCATAGGGTCTTTTGCCGTGAATGTTGGAATTACTCCAGGATTTGCGGTTTTCTTTTTTGTTAGGGCTACACCCCATAATGGGAGCTGCGGTTTTCGCCGGGTCTTTTGCCCCAATCGTGCAGCGTGAAAAATGGGAAATACACAAAGTATTCCCTTATTTTCCACACTTTCGCTTGGAACAAAATCCCTCGCCGAAAATCCTTGTCCCATCATGTGGTGCAGTCCAGGAAAATCTTTTTAATAAAGAGAAAAAAGGAGAAAAGACCATGAGAAGAACCATCCGCATTCTGACCCTGGCTCTGGTGCTGTGCTTTGCCGTGACTGCTCTGGCAATGACGGCATCCGCCGCCGAATTCACCTCAGAGGAAGCTTTTGAATACCTGGACAGCTATTCCGTCAATGTAGCCTCCGACCCGGACTTTGACGCGAACATTGCGTCCGCCATCGACACCGCCCGGGGCGATGTTGGCACCTACGCCACCTTCGCCGCTCTGCTGCCGCCGATCATTGCCATTACGCTGGCCCTGATTACCAAGGAGGTTTATTCCTCCCTGTTCGTGGGCATCCTCTCCGGCGCGCTGCTCTACAGCAACTTTAACCCCTGGGGCATGGTCACCGGTACCTTTGACGTCATGCTGAACTGCTGGAACACCGGCATTCTGGCCTTCCTGGTGGTGCTGGGTATGCTGGTGGCCCTGATGAACAAGGCCGGCGGTTCCGCTGCCTATGGACGCTGGGCCAGCAAGCGGATCAAGACCAAGGCAGGCGCTCTGATCTCCACCTGTGTGCTTGGAATGCTGATCTTTATTGATGACTACTTTAACTGCCTGACTGTCGGCTCTGTCATGCGGCCTGTGACAGATAAGCACAAGATCTCCCGGGAAAAGCTGGCCTTCCTCATTGATGCCACCGCCGCTCCCGTGTGCATTATCGCCCCCATTTCCTCCTGGGCCGCCGCTGTGTCCAGTGTGGCCCCGGAGGGTCAGGGCCTGACCCTGTTTATTCGCTCTATTCCCTATAACCTGTACGCCCTGCTGACATTGTTTTCCGTGATCTTTATGGCCCTGATCGGCCTGGACTACGGCAAGATGCGTGTCGCCGAGGAAAACGCGGCAAAGGGTACCGGCTACCCTGTGGAAGAGGCCGGAGAGGCTTCCGGAAATCCCAAGGGGACCGTGCTGGATCTGGTGCTGCCTGTGGTGGTGCTGATCCTGTGCTGCATCGGAACCATGCTTTACACCGGCGGCTTCTTTGACAACCAGGGCGGCAACTACTTTAACCTGATCGACGCTTTCAGCGACTCCGACGCCTCCGTGGGCCTGGTGCTTGGGGCGTTCCTGACCCTGGTCTTCGCGGCGGTGTGGTACCTGCCCCGGAAGGTTCTTACCTTTGAAGAGTTCTCCGCTTCCCTGGCTGACGGCTTCAAGGCCATGGTTCCCGCGATTCTGATTCTGATTTTTGCATGGACATTGTCCGGGGTCACCAACCAGCTGGGCGCGAAGGTTTTCGTGGCGGAAGCGGTGCGCAGCGCGGCAAGCGGCTTGCAGAATCTTCTGCCCGCTGTGGTATTCCTGATCGGTGTGGGCCTGTCCTTTGCTACCGGCACCTCCTGGGGCACCTTCGGCGTGCTGCTGCCTATTGTCTGCGCTGTGTTCCCCGAAGGCGAGCTGATGGTGATTTCCGTGTCCGCCTGCCTGGCCGGCGCGGTCTGCGGCGACCACTGCTCTCCCATTTCCGACACCACCATTATGGCCTCCGCCGGCGCCCAGTGCAACCACATCGGTCACGTCAGCACCCAGCTGCCCTATGCCATGACCGTTGGCGGTGTATCCTTCGTGGGCTTCGTTCTGGCGGGCTTCCTTCAGAATGTCTGGGTAGTGCTGCCTGTGAGCCTCGTTCTGATGGCGGCGGTGCTGCTGGGCATTCGTACAGTTCAGAGCCGCAAGGCTGCCTGAATGGCGGGATAGCATACAAAAGAGGACTCCTTTGGGAGCCCTCTTTTTGCCTGAAAGACGAATTCTCCCGAAAAAACGGGTGGTATCTGTTTTCCCGGTTGTAAATCTTTCTTAAATGGTGTATAATGCTTAATTGAAATCAAAATCTGAGGGGTTTTGACCTATATGTTGAAAAGTTCGAAAATTGCAAAATATTTACAGCCAGGACGCCGGGTGCATCTGGTGGGCATCGGCGGCGTTTCCATGCGGCCTCTGGGTTTGGTGCTGAAGGGTATGGGCATGGCCGTCACCGGCTCGGATATGAGCGTCTCCGATTCCACCCAGGAGCTGGAGGCCCATGGCATCCCTGTGGCCATCGGTCACCGGGGAGAGAATATCCAGGGGGCGGAGTGCCTGATCCGGACGGCCGCGGTCCACAATGACAATCCGGAAATTGCCGCGGCCCGGGCTGCCGGAATCCCGGTGTTTGAGCGCGCCCAGGCCTGGGGCGAGATCATGAAGTCCTACAAGAACGCCATCTGTATTTCCGGCACCCACGGAAAGACCACCACCACCTCCATGCTGACCCACATCCTGATGGAGGCCAATCTGGACCCCACGGTCATGATCGGCGGCTATCTGCCCCTCCTCCGCGCGGGCCATCGGGTGGGCCATGGGGACACCATATTGATGGAGAGCTGCGAATACTGCGATTCCTTCCTGAATTTCTTTCCCACTCTGGCCGTGATTCTGAACGTGGAAGCGGATCACTTGGACTACTTCAAGGATCTTCAGGACATCCAGAAATCCTTCCACCAGTTTGCCACCCTGGCCTCCTTCGGCGTCATTGCCAACGGAGACGATCCCCACACCGTCCAGGCTATGGAGGGTATCGACTACCTTTCCTTCGGCCTTGGGGAGGGCAACCGGATTCACGCGGCCAACATGGGCCCCGACTGGCGGCACTTTGACGTGGTGTGTGACGGGGAATTCTACTGCCATCTGGACATGGGCGTGCTGGGTAAGCACAACGCCATGAACGCGCTGGCCGCGGCTGCCTCCGCCTGGATGATGGGTGTGCCCGGGGAAGCGGTGTCCCACGGCATTGAGGCCTTCCACGGCGCGGGACGCCGCCTGGAATATAAGGGAACCTACAACGGGGCAGAGGTGTACGACGACTATGCCCACCATCCCGATGAGCTGGCGGCCACGCTGGAGGCTGTGCGCTCCATGGGGAAGCAGCGGGTGGTGCTGGCCTTCCAGCCCCATACATATACCCGTACCAAAGCCCTGTTTGACGATTTCGTCCGGGAGCTGAAAAAGGCCGATCAGGTGGTTCTGGCGGAGATTTACGCCGCCCGGGAGCGCAATACCATCGGCATTTCCTCGGCGGATCTGGCGGAGCGGATCCCAGGAGCGGTCTATTGTGAGACCCTGCCGGAGGTGACGGAGTATCTCCGGGAGAACATCCGGGAGGGCGATGTGGTGGTTACCATGGGCGCCGGCGATATTTTCAGAGCCGGTGAGGCGCTTTTGGAGAAATAAAAAATGTGCCGGCGTAAGCCGGCACGTTTTTAAAACGGTTTACGGCTCCTCCAGAATCAGGTGGTCAACCCCGGAGGACTGAAATTCGGACATATAGCGATCCATTCTGGTGACGATTTCATCATAATTTTCGTCGGTAATATCAGGATAGTCCATATCCCGCCGGGAAAGTTCCTCCGCCAGGATCTCATAAAATACATTGTCCTCATAATAGGCGATGGCCTCGTGGATGCCGCCCTCGGCGTAGGCCCGGGAGGGGATCATGGTGCCGTTCCATGGCTCGGACAGGGCAGGGGACAGGGCGAAGATTTTGCTTTCCAGGTCGTCATAATCCTGGAAACGGTCTTCTCCGCGGGTGGAGTTTAAGACCCAGTTTCCGATATACACAAGATCCAGCAGGCGGCGAAATTCCTTGGGGGTCAGATCAATCTGCATAGATAACCCTCCTTGCATGTTCAGTTTCCTTTATTATAGCAGACTGTCCGGGAATTTCCAGAGGAAAAATGTAAACAATGGTTGTATGAATGGCAAAGATCCGTTTGAAGGGAAACGAGGCGACAAGCTATGAAAAAATGGAACGTATGTATTTTATTCGGCGGCATCAGCCCGGAGCATGAGGTCTCTCTGCGCTCCGCGGAGTCGGTGCTCAATCACATTGACAAGAACCAGTATGAAGTGATTCCCGTGGGCATCACAAAGGAAGGGCAGTGGATCCGCTACGGCGGCAGCGATTACAGCGCTCTGCCCGCCAAAACCTGGGTTAATCACCCGGACAACCGGCAGGCGGCCCTGTCTCCCGTCCGGGGCCAGGGGCTGCTGCTCTTTGAAGGCGACCGGGTGACGGCCCAGCCCATCGATGTGGTATTCCCGGTACTCCACGGAGAGAACGGGGAGGACGGGGCTATGCAGGGTCTGCTGCAAATGGCGGGAATCCCCTATGTTGGCCCCCATGTGGCCTCATCAGCCGTTGCCATGGATAAGACCCTGACAAAGCTGGTGGCGGATCACGCGAAGGTACCCCAGGCGGCCTGGCAGCTGGTTACCGGGAAACAGCTGAAAAAGCAAATGGAGGAAACTCTGGACGCCCTGGAAGGGCGGTTCACCTATCCCATGTTCGTCAAGCCCGCAGGCACCGGCTCCTCCGTGGGCGTATCCAAGGCGGCCAGCCGTGAGGGGCTGAGGGAAGCGCTGAAAAACGCCGCCGCCTTTGACAGCAAAATCCTGGTGGAGGAATTCATTCACGGCCGGGAGATTGAGGTGGCGGTTCTGGGAAACGAGGATCCTGTGGCCTCCGTCTGCGGCGAGATTGATTCCGGCGCGGAATTTTACGACTATGACGCGAAGTATGTGACGGATACCTCTACCTGCTATATCCCCGCGAGGATTCCGGCGGATGCGGCCCAGACCGTCCGAAGCCTGGCGGTGAAGGTGTATAAGGCGCTGGGGTGCCGGGGCTTAAGCCGGGTGGACTTCTTCGTCACCTATGAAGAAACAAAAGTGGTCTTTAACGAGATTAACACCCTGCCGGGCTTTACCTCCATTTCCATGTATCCCAAGCTTTTCGCGGCCAGCGGCGTGACGTATTCTCGGCTTATCGACGAACTGCTGCACCTTGCTATGGAGGGTAAATCATGAAGCAGACAGTTGTCTTATTCATTCAGGGACGGCAGCGTTATGAGAACCAGGAGCCGGAGGTGATCGAGCTGACCACGGAAGGCACCATGGAATTCCACGGCGGCGGTTGGGATATTTCCTACCAGGAAAGCGCCCTGACGGGCTTGGAGGGTGTCACAACCACTTTCCGGGTGGAACCGGGGAAGGTGATCCTGACCCGGGAAGGCGCTCTGAATTCCCAGATGGTTTTCCAGGAGGGCGTAGATCACGATTCCCTGTACCAGACGCCCTTCGGAGCGCTGCTGCTGACGGTACGGGCTACCAGCGTGTTTTTTGATATTGTTCCCGATGGCGGCACTATCGACCTTTCTTATAACATTAACATTGAAAACACTGAGGCAGGGGTTATCGACTACCATCTGGACATTCGGGCAAAGTGATGTTTTCTGCGCTTCAAATCGGAAGCTGACAAGGAATATGATGATATGAAAAAGAAGAGTATAATTACTTTTGCAATCATTCTGGCTGCTGTACTATGTGTATCTGCCTGGTTCTATGGATATTATAACAGAAAAAGCAATGATAATATCCCGTCAAAAGAATTGATAGTTTCTTATTACCGAGATCATGGCGAGGATTACGCAACGGGACAATTACAGGGCTATAAAAACACACAGCTGATGGAGGTGTGGGGAGAGCCGGATGACAGCCTGTCAGGAATGTGGGGCGATATTTGGAAAGTCAATCACACAGATTACCTTTGCGTTTATTTTGATCAGAATGGCATTGTTGAGCGTGTTGCGGTTTGGAATGAAGATTAATCCGGGTTGCAAAGCAATTAAAAAGTAAGAAGCCGCCGTCAAGGATGTGGAATGTCCTTGACGGCGGTTTGCGTATCTGGTATGCGCTCACAGCTTTCTGTGATAGTAGAGCTTAAACCCCACGGTAATCAGGGACACAGCCAGTACACAGACCATAATGGTCATGCTCACGATGACGCTCCAATACCCGGAAACCACCACAGCCACGATGCCGAGAATCACCGCCGTCCGAAGACCGGCGGCCTGGGCGGAGGTCTGCACCTGAACGGTGCGCTCATCATTACACTTGATGTACAGCTTTTTCAGCTTTTCCTCATTGTGCAGTGCCTGAATGTTGCGGATCAGTCCGAAGAGCATGATGGCAAACACAGAGGAGGAAGTTCCCAGAATAAAGCCCCGCCATTGGGACTGCCAATGGGAATCTCCCACTGAGGGCGTGAAAAAGGGCAAGGCCCCAGCCTCTCCGGCAATGGACAAAACGCAGAACAGAAGCAAAACAGCGCAGCCGATGCCGGATACGATGTTGTCGATTTTTAACTTTTCCCGAAAGTTTTTCATAGGGATTCCTCCAAATCCGTAAAATCAAATACTTCTTCAATGGTCAGCCCAAAGTAATGGGCGATTTTATAGGCCAGGGGCAGGGAGGCGGTATACTTCCCCACCTCAATGGAGGTGATGGTCTGCCGTGTGGTACCCACGGCGGCGGCCAGCTCCTCCTGGGACAGCTTATGAGCTTTCCGAAGCTCCCGGATATTACTTTTCATAGGTTCTCCTTGTTATATCCCGGGACGCGTCCGCCCTGGGATAATGCTAAGTTAACTTTGCAAAGATAGTATAGCGCGCTTTGCACTATTTGTCAAGTCTGCTTTGCAAAAAATAGAAAATAAACTTTGCAAAACAAATGGATATGAAAACGCCCGAAGCGGATTGCTTCGGGCGGATTTCATTTGGCGGATCTTATTCGGCAAAGTCCTTGTCGTCGGCAACAGGCTCGGTGGGAGCGACTTCCACAGCGGGAGCTTCCTCAGCGGGGGCCTCTTCGGCAGGAGCGGGCTCTTCGGTAGGGGCTTCCTCAGCGGCGGGAGCTTCCTCAGGAGCGGGCTCTTCAGCGGGAGCCTCCTCAGCGGCGGGAGCTTCGGTGCCTTCGCACTCATCGCACTCCTTGCAGCAGGGGCACTTGGGAAGCTTGGCAATAAAGGCTTTTGCCCAAGCCACGATTTCCTCACCATAGGTGGCGATGGCGTAGATGACACCCACAAGAGCGGCCAGGGCAGTCAGAATCTTGATCAGAGCTTTCATGTGAATAACCTCCATACGAATTTATTTTCTACAAATTAGTATAACCAATCATGACGAAAAAAGCAAGAAGGTTTTCCCGTTTTTTACAGAAAATACATTTTTAAAGATATCCGTACATGCCCCGGACGCTGACCTCCCCGGAATTGACGGTTTCCTCCTGCCCATCCGGCAGGCGAACCACCAATGCGCCGCTATTGTCCACGGTCAGGGCGTAGGCGTGGCGAACCTCCTCCCCCCGCACCAGAGAGACGGGCTGGCCCAGGGTGACGCAGTCACGGCGGTACTTTGTGAACATGGCGTCCTTTCCCGTGAGCAGGGTCTGGCGCATTTGATACAGGGAATCCAGCATGGCGGCGGCCACCTGGGCGCGGCTCACCGCTTGCCCGGACATCATGGCAAGGGAGCCTGCCATGTCCCGGATCTCCGGGGGGAAGTCCTGGGGCTGCTGGCGGCAGTTGATGCCGATGCCGATGACGGCATAGTCAAGTTTTCCCTGAGGAGTAAAGCCCAGCTCCGTCAGAATGCCGCCCAGCTTCCGCTTCCCAAAGACCAGGTCGTTTGTCCACTTGATACCGGGCCGCACGCCTGTAATGCTTTCCATGGCGTCGCACATGGCAACCCCGGTGGCGCAGGTCAGGTGCATAAGATCCGCGGCCTCGTACTTGGGGCGCAGCAGGATGCTCAGATAGATGCCCATGCCCTCCGGGGAATAGAAGCTGCGGCCCTTCCGGCCCCGGCCAACCGTTTGATGGCCGGAAACCAGAGCGGTGCCCTCGAGGGCGCCCTCCCGGGCCAGGCGCTTTAGCTGGGTGTTGGTGGAGTCGGTTTCCGGGAGATAGGTGACAAGCTCCCCCCAAGGATATTGGGGGGAGAGGCAGGATAAAATTTCGTCTTTCATACTCAATCGATGTCCTTCAGGACTTCCTCGGGGGGATGATCCAGAATTTCGGGGTGCTGGAGAATCCGCTTGTAGTGCTTGAAGAAGGCGGCGTAGTAGTAGCCGTCCAGGATCCGCTCGTCCATGGTGAATTTCAGATCCACATACTTTCTCGTCACCACAGTGCCGTCCTCCAGAACCTCCGTAGCCCGGCGCTTCATACCGAAGGCACCGAATACCGGCAGGTTGCCGAAGTTATACAGGTGATGATAGATGGGCGGGATGCCCAGAGACCCCATGGAGGTCATGAACAGAGAGCCGTGGAAGGGGCTGACCTCCAGCAGAAATTTGGGAAGCAGTCCGAAATAGTCCAGCAGCTTCAGCAGCCACACGGTGAATTTCAGAAATACTCCGGGAATCAGGGTCAGGGCACCGGCGGTGTTGTCAAAGTCCGAGTCCAGAGGCGTGCTTTTTACCTCGTCCACAACGGATTGGAACTTGCGGTACACGTCGTCGGCGGTGTCCCGGGGGCTTAAATGCACCTTGATGCAGGAGTCCGGGGAATCGGTGGACATTTCCTTCTTGATGGTCATGCAGTACTGGATGTCCTCTCCACGGGAGTAGACCTTCTGACCGGCCAGAAAGCGGTTCAGGCCGGGATAGCGGCAGACGGCCCGGCAGTAGGCGGCCAGGAGCACATGGTTGATGCCGAAATTGGTCATACCCTGACGGCGCTTTTGCCGAATATAGCGGTCAATGTGGGTGATCTCCAGGGATTCGGTGAAATAGTTGGTGGACTCGTTCCGCTCCACCATGATGTAGGGAACCACCTGAGACATGGCAGGAATGGAACGGATCCGGCGGCCGTCGCTTCGATCGCCCCAGGTGGGATGATACTCGCCCTGAGGGGATATCCGCAGGGCAAAGGTCACGAAGACGGCGCCCAGGAGGGCAAGAATGTCCGGCAGGAAGAAGAGCAGGATTTCCATGTCCAGGTGGATCAGAGCCCTTCGGCAGTAGTACAGCAGAAAGCACAGGGGCGCGATGGCGACCAGGATAATGGGCAGGGCGGTATGGGTGCGGCTGCCGGTGACCACCTCGCCGTAGAGGGTGGCAAAGAAGATCAGGGCAATCCAGAACAGCCACAGCATCAGGCGGCTGCCCACGGAGCGCTGGAGGGCGAGACCGCAGTACAGGGCGGCCATCCAGACGGGGACGGTGGTGCGGTAGAAACGCTCCTTGCCGTCAATGAGAACGATGAGCGCGAACAGCGCGGTGGCCGCGAGGGGCAGAACGATTTGACTCCACACGGGAACAGGCCCGCCGGATCCTTTCAAACCGGCAAACCAAATGCGGGTCACTGCCGAAGCCACCAGGCACAGCGTCATCAGCCAGGTCAGCGCGTTTTTACGGCTGACATAAAAATGAGTTCTGTTTTTCATAACGGAAACAGTATACCAAACTTTTTTCCCCTTGACAAGAAAAATGAACAAATTTTAAATAAATTTTAAAGGGAGGGAAACCGCGGCCTTCAAGGCGGCAATGTGAGCGGGTGTGGTGCCGCAGCAGCCGCCCAGAATATCCGCGCCGTTTTCCTTACACGCCATCACAATGTCCCGGAAGGCCTCCGGTTCCATAGCGTATTCCGCCGTCCCCTGGTCGTTGATTACCGGAATTCCGGCGTTTGGCTTGCAGACCAGAGGGATTTTCACATACCGGCGCAGTCTGCTTACCAGGCCGGCGGTCATGTTGTCCGCCGCTACGCAGTTAAAGCCCACAGCGGCGGCTCCCGCCTGCTCCAGCTCCTTTAAAATGGGAGCCGCGTCGGCACCGGAAAACAGGGAGCCGTCGGCCTGCATGGTAAAGGTGTAGAGAACGGCTCCGGCGCCTTCCAGCTCGGCGGCGGTGAGAATGGCCTCCGCCTCCTGGGGATAGAGAAGGGTTTCCGCGGCCAGCAGATCCGCGCCGCCGTCTAAAAGGCCCCGGATCTGTCGGCGGTAATTTTCCACCAGCAGGTCGAAGCTGTCAGGATCCCAGCTGTCGCAGAAGGTGGCGAGGGTAGTCAGGTCTCCGGCAATGAGGCAGCCGGGAGCGGCAGACCGGGACAGGGAGA
Organism: Clostridiales bacterium UBA3259; assembly: GCA_002362625.1. The sequence goes on along the minus strand of DEUP01000033.1, from coordinate 120,689 downwards.
CCAATGCCTCGTTGATCCGTTCCGTCTGCTTGTCAAGCCCCACGGTCTTCAGGGCGATGGGCTGGGCCTGGAAGGTGGGGGCATAGATGATTTGGCTTCCGGCCTGGGCGTAGCCGCGCTGCAGGGCAACCAGCGGCTCGGGATGCTCCAGGATCCACTGCTCGGCGCAGCAGCCCTTGGGCATTCCGGCGTTTCGGAGGTTGGAGCCGGTGGCTCCGTCCAGAAGATACAGTCCGTTTTTAACGTTTTCCTGAAAGGCTTCTCTGGTCAACATGAAGGATACCCCGTTTTTCATAAATTTTTCTTATTATATTCCAGTTGCCCGGGGATTGCAAGAGGTTATACCGATTGACCTTTTGGGTAAAATCTGGTAAGATAGCGGAAATCCGAAAAAGCAAAGGAGCAGCTTCTATGAAGAAAACAGTTTTACGAGATTACGCACGGCTGATTGTCCGCCGCGGCGTCAATGTCCAGAAGGGCCAGGAGGTCGTTATCTACGCGGACCTGGATCAGCCGGAGTTTGTCGCCATGGTGGTGGAGGAGGCCTATAAGGTGGGGGCCAGAAAGGTCACGGTGGAGTGGGACTATCCGAGGCTTAAAAAGCTTCATGTCCGCTATCAGTCCGTGAAGACCCTGGGTGAGGTCACCGAGTGGCAGAAGGCGAAGCAGGAGCATTTTTGCCAGGTCCTGCCCGCCCGGATCCATCTGGTTTCCGAGGATCCCGACGGCCTCAAGGGCATCAATATGGAAAAGGTCAGCAAGGCAAATCAGCTGGCGTATCCGATTCTGAAGCCCTACCGGGATCGCCGGGAGAACCGGGATCAATGGTGCATTGCCGCCGTCCCCGGCGCCGCCTGGGCGAAGAAGGTGTTCCCGGGGATGCGGGCCAGCGCTGCCATGGAGAAGCTGTGGGAGGCCATCCTCTTCACCTCCCGGGTGGACGGAGATCCGGTGAAGGCCTGGGAAGACCACAATGCCGAACTTGCCCGGCGCTGCGACTATCTGAACAGCCTGAATATCCGTTCCCTCCACTACACCGCGGACAACGGCACCGACCTGACGGTGGGCATGATCGGCGAGGCGGAATGGAAGGGCGGCGGAGAAACCTCCCTCCAGGGTATTTTCTTTAACCCCAACATCCCTACGGAGGAATGCTTTATCTCCCCCAAAAAGGGCGAGGCGGAGGGTATCGTCTATGCCACAAAGCCTCTTTCCTACCGTGGAATTCTGATTGAGGATTTCTTTGTCCGCTTTGAGGGCGGCAAGGTGGCGGAGGTAGGGGCGAAGAAGGGCGAGGATGTCTTAAAGACCATGATTGCCATGGACGAGGGCGCCGCCTATCTGGGCGAGTGCGCTCTGGTGCCCCAGAAAAGCCCTATCAGCGAAAGCGGCATCCTGTTCTATAACACTCTGTTCGACGAGAACGCCGCCTGCCATCTGGCTCTGGGCATGGGCTTTGCCGACACCATCCGGGACTTTGAGAATAAGACCCTGGAGGAGTGTCGGGCCTTGGGAATCAACGACTCCATGATTCACGAGGACTTCATGATCGGCTGCGACAGCATGAACATCGATGCCATCTGCGCCGATGGGAAGACCGTTCCCATCTTCCGGGGCGGCAGCTGGGCCTTCTGATGAACCAGCGGGAAAAGCAGCACAGCGGAATGCTGTATGATCCCGGTGATCCGGAGATCATGGCGGAGCAGATGCTCCTGCTGGACACACTGCGGGAATACAATGAGATTCCCCATGTGGATATGGCCCGGCGGGAAAATAAGCTGCGGGAGATGTTCGCGGAAATTGGGGAAGGGTGCTATGTGGAGTCCCCCTTCCACGCCAATTTCGCCGGAAAGCATGTCCATTTCGGAAGAAATGTCTACGCCAACTTTAACCTGACCCTGGTGGACGATACCCACATCTATGTGGGAGACAATACCATGATCGGCCCCAATGTGACCATTGCCACGGCGGGGCATCCCATCTGCCCGGAGCTGCGGGAAAGAGGGATGCAGTACAATATGCCGGTTTCCATCGGCCGAAACTGCTGGCTTGGAGCCGGCGTGGTGGTGCTGCCTGGGGTGACCATCGGAGACAATACGGTCATCGGCGCGGGGAGCATTGTGACCAGGGACATCCCTTCCGGGGTGATCGCTGTGGGCAATCCCTGCCGGATTCTGCGGGCGGTTGGAGAAAAAGACCGGGCCTTCTACTTTAAGGATCGGGCCATCGATCCGGCGATTTGGCAGGAAATCAGAAAATAATGAAAAAAACACTTGCTTTTTCTCGTGGGCTGTGATATGATATCCGGGCGATTGAAGATTGCTCGGGCAGTTATGCCCTTTAACTGATAAGAAAGAGGTGAACGAAATGAAGGAAGGTATCCATCCCAAGTACGAACAGACTACGATCCGCTGTGCCTGCGGCAATGTCTTTACCACTGGTTCTACCAAGAAGGACATTCGTGTTGAAATCTGCTCCAAGTGCCACCCTTTCTATACCGGCAAGCAGAAGCTGGTTGACACCGGTGGACGTGTTGATCGCTTCAACAAGCGTTTTGGCCTGAAGTAAGACATGCACAAAATCCGCACTACGGTCTCGTGGTGCGGATTTTCTTTTTTTATTTCCCATTTGACAGGAAAAAAGATTGTTCCCACCGCCAGGCTATGGTATACTATTGGCAAAGATGGAATGATAAGAGAGGATCCCATTTTGGGGAACGGAGGATAAATGGAAGCAAATTTTGAAAAACATGTACAGGAGCGTGCGGTGCTGGTGGGACTGAACGCGGACTGCTTCACCAAAGAACAAACCGCCACCGACGAGACCCTGGAGGAGCTGGACGCCCTGCTGGAAACCGCCGGAGGCTTCTGCACCGGCAAGGTGCTGCAAAACCGGCACACCCCTGACGCCCATTCCTTCATCGGCGAGGGAAAGGCCATTGAGGTGAAAATGCTGGTGGAGGCCACCGCTTCCACCATGGTAATTTTTGATAATGAGCTGTCTCCCGGAAACATCCGGGCCCTGGAGGAGATCATCGGTGTGCCGGTGATCGACCGCAGCGCCCTGATTCTGGACATCTTTGCCCAGCGGGCCAAAACCAAGGAGGGCAGACTTCAGGTGGAGCTGGCCCAATACAAGTATCTGCTGCCCCGGCTCTCCGGCATGGGCGCCAGCCTCTCCCGGCAGGGCGGCGGCATCGGCACCCGAGGCCCCGGTGAGACCAAGCTGGAATCCGACCGCCGTCACATCCGGGAGCGGATTAATCGTCTGGAAGAGGAATTGGAGCAGGTGCGGAAGGTCCGCGGGGTCCAGCGGGAGCGGCGAATGAAGAATTCTGTGCCGGTGGTGGCCATTGTGGGCTACACCAACGCCGGAAAGTCCACCCTCTTAAATCAGCTCACCGGGGCGGGGATTCCCGCCAACAACCGGCTGTTTGACACCCTGGACACCACCTCAAGGCTCCTGACGGTTTCTGACAATCTGGATGTGATTCTGTCTGACACCGTGGGCTTTATCGCAAAGCTTCCCCACCACTTGGTGAACGCCTTCCGGGCTACCCTGGAGGAGCTGGAATACGCCGATCTGCTGCTGCATGTCATCGACGCCTCCGACGAAAACCGGGAGGAACACGTGGAAGTGGTGGAAAAGCTCATTGCCAAGCTGGCAAAGCCCGGAACCCCTGTGCTGCGGTGCTACAACAAGGCGGACCTGGTATCGCCGGAGGATATTCCGGTAGGGGAGAACGTGGTGTCCATCTCCGCCAAGTCCGGAGAGAACATGGACGGCCTTCTGGCAGCCATTGAAATGGGTTTGGGGCACGCTCGGCACCATGTCCTGCTGCGGCTGCCCTATGCCCAGGGAGGCATGGTGGAGACACTCCACGACGGCGCGAAGATCCTGAAGGTGGACTACACCGGCGAGGGTATTGAGGTGGAGACCATCGTGGACGATATTTTATATGGAAGAGTAAGAGATTATATCGTAGGGGAGTGGTAGACCCTTGGAGGAATATCTGGTGCCCACCGGCTTCGGCGAGGACGAATTTGTGGAAAAGAAGTCCCGCTTTATCGGCAGAATCTGGCCGGTGGAAAGGGAAGAAGAGGCTCTGGCCAGAATCCAGGAAATGAAGAAAAAGCACTATGACGCCACCCACAACTGCTGGGCCTATATCATCCGGGACGGGGCCGTCCGGTTCTCTGACGACGGGGAACCGGGAGGCACCGCGGGAATGCCCATGCTGCAGGTTTTGCAGCGGGAGGGGCTGTACAATGTGGTGTGTGTGGTGACCCGGTACTTTGGGGGCATTCTCCTGGGAGCTGGAGGCCTGGTGCGGGCCTATACCAGGGGGGCCAAGATCGCCGTGGACGCGGCGGGAAAGTCCATGAAGCGGGTGTGGACGGCTCTGTATCTGCCTTGCCCCTATCCCTACTATGAACGGGTGAAGCTGGAAATCGGAGGCTTCGGCGGCGTGATCCGGCAGACGGATTTTGGAGCCGAGGTGGAGCTGGAAGTTCTGTTCCCGGAAGGGAAGACCCAGGCCTTTCTGGAACGGCTGACCGATATGACGGCAGGCACCGTGGAGGCTATGGAGCTGGGGCAGGAGTACCGGGCGTTCCCCATAGACACAAAGGAAGCTGTAACGACCTGAGAAGGGAGAAGGATCGCTATGACAGTACGGGAGGAATTGGAGCGGCAAGAGCATCGGCGTTTAAATCCTAAGGCGGCCTTTGCGGACAGAAGCAGAGGACGTCCTCGGGAGGAGCCGGAACGGGAGGGAGATGTGCGCACCTGCTATCAGCGGGACATTGACCGGATCGTCCACAGCAAGGCCTTCCGGCGGCTGATGCACAAGACCCAGGTGTTTCTCCGGCCTGAGGGAGACCACTACCGCACCCGGATGACCCACACTCTGGAGGTGGCCCGGATTGCCAGCACCATTTCCCGGGCGCTGGCATTGAATGAGGACCTGGCGGAGGCCATCGCCATGGGCCATGACTTAGGACATACCCCCTTCGGCCACGCGGGAGAGGCGGCCCTGACCCAGTGCCTGGGGAAGCCCTTCTGCCACAATGAGCAGAGCCTCCGGGTGGTGGACTACCTGGAAAAGGACGGCCAGGGCCTGAATCTGACCAACGAAGTGCGCAACGGCATCCTCTGCCACACAGGGGATCCCTGGCCCAATACCTTAGAGGGGATCATTGTCCGCCGCTCCGACCAGATCGCCTATGTGAACCACGACATTGACGACGCCATCCGGGCGGGAATCCTGTGCAACGACGACATTCCCCCGTCAATTTCGGATGTTTTGGGCCACGACCACAGCAGCCGGATCAATACCCTGGTGACGGATATCATTAAAGAATCCACCCGGGCGGATACGGTGTGCCTGTCACCGGAGGTGGAGAAGGCGCTGAAGGATCTGCGGGCGTTTATGTTTGAGCGTGTTTACCGCAACCCCGTGGCCAAGGGGGAGGAGAGCAAGGCGAAGGAGATGCTGTGCCGTCTCTTTGAATATTATGTGGGCCACCCGGAGGCCCTGCCGGATGACTTTCAGCCCCAGCTGTCCTTTGACGGCATGGAGCGGACGGTATGCGACTACATCGCCGGTATGACGGATAACTACGCCGTTGACAAATATACCGAAATTTTTATCCCCGCAGGCTGGCAAGTTCGTGGATAATGTGATATAATGTACTCTCTGAAGCCCTGGGAAAAGGATTTATCAGGAAAGGAGCTGGTTTTATGGCATTTCCTCCCGCGTTTTTGGATGAGCTGACGGCACGAAACCCCATTGAGGATGTGGTTGGACAGTATGTGACCCTGCGCCGTTCCGGCTCTAACCTGTTCGGATTGTGCCCCTTCCATGGGGAGAAGACCGCCTCCTTTTCCGTATCCCCGGACAAGGGAATTTACTACTGCTTTGGCTGCCATAAGGGAGGCGGCGTCATCAACTTCCAGATGGAGATTGAAGGCCTGAGCTATCCCGACGCTGTCCGTGCCCTGGCAAAGCGGGCGGGGATGGAGGTGCCGGAGGACGAGCAGTATCAAAGCCGCTACCGTCAGCAGGAGCGGCTGTGGGCGCTTCATAAGGAGGCCGCCCGGTTCTACCACAGCCAGCTGTATGCCCCGGGAGGAAAAGCGGCCCTGGAATACGCCCTGAACCGGGGTATGTCCAAGGGGACTATGACCAAATTCGGCATCGGCTACGCCCCCGACAGCTGGACAAGTCTGGTGGACGCCCTCCGGGGAAGGGGCTATACCGATCAGGAGCTGCGGGACTCGGGGCTGGTGACCGTTTCCCGGAAAAACGGGAATCTGTTTGACCGGTTTCGGGATCGGCTCATGTTCCCGATTATTGACGTCCGGGGAAACGTGATCGGCTTCGGCGGGCGGATTATGAACAGTCAGGACCCCAACGCCGCCAAGTACTTAAACTCCCCGGAAACCCTGATTTTTAACAAGCGGAAAAACCTGTTTGCCCTGAATCTTGCCAAGAAAAGCAAGCTTGGGTATCTGATTCTGGTAGAAGGGTACATGGACGCCATTGCCCTGCATCAGTACGGCTTTGACTGCGCGGTGGCCTCTCTGGGCACCGCCCTGACAGAGGACGGCGCAGCGCTGCTCAGCCGGTACACCGACCAGGTAGTGCTGATTTACGATGGGGACGATGCCGGACAGAATGCTACCCAGCGGGCCATTCCCATCCTGGAAAAGGCAGGCCTTCAGGTGAAGGTGCTGAAAATGCGGGACGCCAAGGATCCCGATGAATTTTTAAAGAAGTTCGGGGCGGATCGGTTTCGGCTGCTGCTGGAGGAATCCTCCAACCGGGTGGAATACCAGCTGGGGGCCATTTTCAAAAAATATGATCTCCGGGACGACGACCAGAAGGTCAAATATTTGCAGGAATCCGCGGAGCTGATCTGCACACTGCCAAGCTCTGTCCAGCGGGAGGTCTACAGCGGACGGGTGGCGGAAACGGCGAAAATCAGCCTGGAGGCCATGAAGCTGGAAGTGGAACGGGCGAGAAAGCGCCGCCTGGCCCGGGAGAAAAAGCAGCAGGAAAAGATTGACCTGTCTCCGGCCCGGAAGCTTCAGCCCAAGAGCCGCAGCATTCGCTATGACAATATGAAATCCGCCATGGCAGAGGAAATGGTGCTGTCTATGTGCTTACAGGAGCCGGCGCTGCTGGGACAGGCGGAAGATTTGAGGGAGGAAATGTTTTCCTCGCCCTTATTGGGAAAGGTATTTTCTCAGCTGGCGCAGCGGGAAAAGCAGGGATTGGAGGTCAGCATCGGCGGCCTCACGGAGCTGACACCGGAGGAGATGTCCCACATCGCGGGAATTGCCCAGCGGCAGACCGGGCCGGTGAACGAGGAGGCCTTCCGGGACTGCGTCCGCACCATCGGACGGGAATATCAGGCGGGCAGGGTGTCCACAGAGGATGATCTTCTGGCCCTGCGCAATAAAATGAAGGAAAGAAAAGGAATCAAGCAATGACCGACGTATTGGCGGGGCAGCAGGAAGTGCCCATCAGCACCGGGGAGGAAGACGCACGCCAGTTCCTTCAGGAGCTGCAGGAGTACCCAAGGCTGACACCGGAGGAAGAGCGGACACTGGCGCAGCGCTGCGCCCAGGGGGATGAGGAAGCCGTCCGGAAGATGACAGGCTCCAACCTGCGGCTGGTGGTGTCCATTGCCAAGGAATACGCGGGCCGTGGGGTGCCTCTGCTGGACCTGATTCAGGAGGGGAGCATCGGGCTGATCGCCGCTGCCCGGAAGTTTGACTATACCCGGGATCTGCGGTTTTCCACCTATGCTACCAAATGGATCCGCAAGTGCGTGTCCCAGTGCGTTTTGGAGCATGGCAGCTCCATCCGGGTGCCTACCCATACGGCGGAACGGATGCGCAAGGTGGCCGCCGTACGTTCGGCGCTGACCCAGGAAACCGGTGAGGAGCCGACGCCGGAGGCCATTGCGGAAAAAAGCGGAATCCCGGAAAGCAAGGTGCGCCAGCTGATCCAGCTGACCCCGGAGGTCAGCTCCCTGGACATCCCCACGGGAGAAGGAGAGGACGGGACGCTTTACACCCTGCTGGAAGACCGGCAGGCCCTTCAGCCCTACGGCGCGTTGGTACGCCGGGAGCTGGAGGAAACCATGGAGCGGATGATGGAATCCCTGACCCCCCGTCAGCGGGAGATTCTGTATCTCCACTTCGGCATGGAGGACGGAACCTGTTACTCCCTGGAGGAAATTGGAAAAAAGCTGGGGATCTCCAAGGAGCGTGCCCGGCAGATCGAACGACAGGCCATGGATAAGCTGCAAAAAATGGGCCGAAGCCTGGGAATGGAGGATTTTCTCAATGAATGAATGGGATTTTTCCCTGGATGAAAGCCCCTGGGAGGGCCTGTTAAAGGGAAGAAAGCCGGGAGAGCGGATCTCCGCCGCCGCCTTTCTCACCGTCATGGAGGGGCAGCCGGAGGAAGCGCTGGAGGATGCCTTCCTGGACATGGAGGAACAGGGCCTTCTGTTGGATGTTTCTGATCTTCCCGGCCCGGGGAAGGGAGAAGCGGCCCTGCGTCTGCGTCAGGAAAAGCAGTTCGTCAAGGGAGGCAGCCGGCTCACAGAGCTGGAGCCGGAGGATCCCCTGCGGCGCTTTTTGGAGGAAGTGGCGGCAGCCCCGGCCTTCGGGGATGAACGGCTGTTAGCGGAAGAATGCGCCCGGGGAGACGAGCAGGCGCGTCAGCAGCTGGCAAACCTGGGCCTGAGCCGGGTAATCTCCTTTGCGGAGTCGATGGCCGGAAAGGGCGTGCTGCTCCTGGATCTGATCCAGGAGGGGAGCCTGGGGCTGTGGCAGAGCCTGTGCGGCTATGAGGGCGGCGACTACCCCGCAAGGCGGGACTACTGGATCGCCTTTGCCATGGAAAAGGCCCTGCTGATTCAGGCCCGGGAAAACGGCATGGGGGAACGGATGCGGCAGTCTTTGGAGGACTACCGTTCGGTGGACGAGCGGCTCTTGGGAGAGCTGGGACGGAATGCCACTCTGGAAGAAATGGCGGAGAGCCTTCACATGACCGTGGAAGAAACGGAGGTCGTGAAGAAGATGCTGGACGACGCCCGTATGCTCTCCCAGGCTAAGCGCCAGCCGGAGCCGGAGGAAGAGAAAGAGGCGGAAGAGCAGGCGGTAGAGGATACGGCGGCCTTCCAGATGCGCCAGAGAATTCTGGATCTGCTGTCCGGCCTGAGCGGGAAGGACAGCCAGCTTCTGACCCTTCGCTATGGTTTGGAGGGCGGGAGACCCCTTTCCCCTGAGGAAACAGGCAGACGGTTAGGACTGACACCAAACGAGGTGGTGGCCCGGGAGGCCGCCGTTCTGGCAAAGCTGAGAAATCAATAAATGCGCGAATATAAGGAGAAGAATCCTATGACAAAGAGAATTTCCGTAGCCATTGACGGCCCTGCCGGCGCGGGCAAAAGCACCCTGGCCCGGCGGCTTGCCCGGGAGCTGGGCTACCGCTATGTGGACACCGGGGCGATTTACCGGACGGTTGCATACTTTTTCGACCTTTGGGGTGTGTCGCCCAAGGACGTCGACGGCATCAAGCGGTACATCGACGAGCTGACCATCAGAATCGAATACGATGAAGAGGGCCTTCAGCACATGATTATGAACGGCATGGATGTGACGGACGATATCCGAACCCAGGAAATTTCCCAGAAGGCCAGTATTGTTTCCGCTCATCCAATCGTCCGGGAGATGCTGCTGGACATGCAGCGCCAGGTGGCGGAGGAGTACGATGTGGTCATGGATGGCCGGGACATCGGCACGGTGGTGCTGCCCAAGGCCACGGTGAAGATTTTCCTCACCGCCTCTCCCGAGGTCCGGGCGGGTCGCCGCACCAAGGAACTTCTGGAAAAGGGACAGAAGGCGAACTTCGACCAGATCCTGAAGGAGATCCAGCAGCGGGACTATCAGGACACCCACCGGGAGGTGGCGCCTCTGAAAATGGCCCGGGATTCTGTGAAGCTGGACACTTCCGAACTGAATATTGCCGAGACCCTTACTGCCATGAAGGAGATCGTGGCGAGGAAGGTGAAATAAGTGAGCATTCGGTTAGCAAAAAGCGCCGGGTTCTGCTTCGGCGTGAACCGGGCGGTGGAAATGGTGGAGCAGGCCGCCGCTCAGGGGAAGCGGGTGGTCACCCTGGGGCCGATTATCCATAACCGGCATGTGGTGGACAGGTTCTGCCGGCTGGGCGTCCATGTGATCGATACCCCAGAGGAGGCGAATCCGGGAGATACGGTAATTATCCGCTCCCACGGCGTGGGCCGGGAGATTTACCGGCGGCTGGAAAACCGCGGCGTGGAAATCATAGACGCCACCTGCCCCTTCGTCAAGCGGATCCACGGCATTGTGAGCGGCGCGGAGGCGGAGGGACGGCTTCCTGTCATTATTGGCACCGCCTCCCATCCGGAGGTGGAGGGAATCGCGGGCTGGTGCGGTCAATGTAAGGTTTTTGAGTCCCGGGAGGACCTGGAAAGCTGGGCTGCCTCTCAAGAAAATCTTAAGGATTTGTCAATTTGCATAGTTTCACAGACAACTTCTACGGAATCTTTGTGGAAATCGTGCGCCCAATTTGCAAAAAAAGAGTTTACTAACTTGCAAATTTTTGATACAATATGTAAAGCAACTGAGTATAGGCAAAATGAAGCAGCCTTCCTGAGCCGCTCCTGTCAGGCAATGGTCGTTGTCGGAGACCTCACAAGTTCCAACACGGGCCGTCTCGCTATGATTTGCCGAGAGCA
>DEUP01000033.1:107617-109530 GCA_002362625.1 Clostridiales bacterium UBA3259 | reverse complement strand
TTTTCCGGTGTCAGCGATGTTGGAATCACGGCTGGTGCGTCGACACCGGCGTGGATTATAAAGGAGGTCAACAAGACGATGAGCGAAATTACCAATGTTGAGACTGTACAGGAGGAGAATTTTGCGGAGCTTCTCGAGCAGTCCATCAAGACTTTAAATACAGGAGATAAGGTCAAGGGCATTGTCACCAGCATCGGCAATACCGAAGTACAGGTCGATCTGGGCACCAAGCACGCCGGTTACATCCCCTATGATGAAGTCAGCACCGATCCTTCCGTGAAGCCTGAGGACATTCTGAAGGTGGGCGACGAGATCGAGGTCTTTGTGGTTCGTGTCAACGATCAGGAGGGCACTGTGCAGCTGAGCAAGAAGAAGCTGGACGGCCTGAAGGTCTGGGACGACATGGCTGCATGGGTGGAGGACAAGACCACCGTGGAAGGCACCATCACCGAAGAGAACAAGGGCGGCTTGGTTGCCAGCGTCCAGGGCATCCGGGTGTTTATTCCCGCTTCCCAGTCCGGCATTGCCAAGGGCGGCGATATGGCCGGTCAGGTTGGCAAGACCGTGCAGATGAAGATTACCGAGGTCAACCGTGCCCGCCGCCGTGTTATCGGCTCCATCCGGGCTGTGATGTCTGAGAACCGCAAGGCTGCTCAGGAGAAGATCTGGGCGGAAATCGAGAACGGCAAGAAGTACCACGGCGTTGTCAAGTCCCTGACTTCCTACGGCGCTTTCGTGGACATCGGCGGTGTGGACGGCATGGTTCACGTTTCCGAGCTGAGCTGGAACCGGATCAAGACTCCCGCTGATGTGGTGAAGGTGGGCGACGAGATCGACGTCTATGTCATCTCCTTCGATCCCGAGAAGCACAAGATCTCTCTGGGCTACAAGACCGCTGAGATGAATCCCTGGAACCAGTTCATGACGAACTACCAGATCGGCGACGTTGTGGACGCCAAGATCGTGAAGCTGATGACCTTCGGCGCCTTCGCCGAGATCCTGCCCGGTGTTGACGGCCTGATTCACATTTCCCAGATCGCGGACCGCCGGATCGGCAAGCCTGAGGATGTGCTGTCCGAGGGTCAGGACGTGAAGGTGAAGATCACCGATGTGGACGCCGAGAACAAGCGTATCTCCCTGTCCATCCGCGCTCTGCTGGAGGACGCGGCTGAGGATGCCGAGTAATTTCCAAATACATAAACCGGGGCAGAGTTCTGTCCCGGTTTTTTCAAATTCCATGTAAAAGAAAGAAGGATCATTTATGGTAAAGCATATTGTTCTGTATACCTTCCGGGAAGGGGTTGACAAGGACGAGGCTGTGAAGATTGTGGCCTCCGTTCTGGAGCCTTTGGTGGGAAAGATTCCCGGCTTAAAGCATCTGGAAATACGCCGGGCCTTTAACGGCATGGATTATGCCCTGTATTCGGAGTTTGAAAGCCGGGAGGCTCTGGCAAGCTACGCGAAAAATCCTCTCCATTTGGAGGCGAAGACCCACTTCTTCCATCTGCTGGACAAGCGGGTGGCGGCGGATTATGAGTGTTAAGGAGACAAGGCTATGAAAGCAATTGTTACCGTTGTGGGAAAGGATCGGGTGGGCATCATCGCCGGTGTCTGCACAGCCCTGGCGGAGTTCAACGTCAATGTTCTGGACATCAGCCAGACTGTCATGCAGGGCTACTTCACCATGATGATGGCTGCGGAGGTCTCCCAGTGCAATGTGCCTCTGGGAGAGCTGGTCACCAGAATGGACGTCATCGGCAAGGAAATGGGGCTGAGCATCCGGGTTCAGCGGGAAGACATTTTCGAAGCCATGCACCGGATCTGAGGGCAGAGCCATGCTGAATCAGAGAGACATCCTGGTGACCCAGGATATGATCGAAAAGCGGCACCTGGACATCCGCACCATCACCATG
>DEUP01000033.1:34093-107330 GCA_002362625.1 Clostridiales bacterium UBA3259 | reverse complement strand
GGACATCCGCACCATCACCATGGGCATCAGCCTCATGGACTGCTGTGACCCGGATCTGGACGCCTGCTGCAAGAAGATTTATGAGAAGATCACCACCCGGGCCAGGGATCTGGTGAAGGTGGGAGAGGACATCGAGAAGGAATTTGGAATTCCCATTGTCAACAAGCGGATTTCCGTGACGCCTATTTCCATTGTGGCGGGAGCCTGTCAGTGCGGCAGCTACGTGGAGATTGCCAAAACCCTGGACGCCGCCGCGAAAACATGCGGCGTGAACTTCATCGGCGGCTTCTCTGCCCTGGTGCAGAAGGGCATGACAGAGGGCGACCGGAAGCTGATCGCCTCCATTCCCGAAGCCATGGCGGCTACGGAGCGGGTGTGTGCCAGCGTCAATGTCGGCTCCACCAAGGCGGGCATCAACATGGATGCCGTGGCGGAAATGGGTCGGATTGTGAAGAAAACCGCCGAATTAACTGCTGACAACGGCGGCCTGGGCTGCGCGAAATTAGTGGTATTTGCCAACGCGGTGGAGGACAACCCCTTCATGGCGGGCGCCTTCCACGGAGTGGGCGAGCCGGAATGCGTGCTGAATGTGGGTGTCTCCGGCCCCGGTGTGGTATACCATGCCTTACAGGGCGTGAAGGGTCAGCCCTTTGACGTGGTGGCGGAGACCATTAAAAAGACCGCCTTCCAGGTGACCCGGATGGGACAGCTGGTGGGCCAGGAGGCTTCCAAGCGTTTAGGCGTGCCCTTCGGCATTGTGGACCTGAGCCTGGCGCCCACTCCGGCGGTGGGGGACAGCGTGGCCCGGATTCTGGAGGAAATGGGCCTGGAGGTCTGCGGTACCCACGGCACCACGGCGGCTCTGGCCCTGCTCAACGACGCGGTGAAAAAGGGCGGCGTTATGGCCTCCAACCATGTGGGCGGCCTGTCCGGGGCATTTATCCCGGTGTCTGAGGACGAGGGTATGATCGCCGCCGCCGAATCTGGCACCCTGGTGCTGGACAAGCTGGAAGCCATGACCTGCGTCTGCTCTGTGGGTCTGGACATGATCGCTGTTCCTGGGGACACCTCCGCCGCGACCATCTCTGCCATCATCGCGGACGAGGCGGCCATTGGCATGGTCAACAGCAAGACCACCGCCGTCCGGATCATTCCTGCCCCTGGCAAGGTGGTGGGCGACCGGGTGGAAATGGGCGGCCTGCTGGGGTCTGCTCCGGTGATGCCTGTCCACAGCGAGGGCAGCGACGAGTTTATCGCCCGGGGTGGACGGATCCCCGCTCCGCTGCAAAGCCTGAAAAACTGAAAATCAAATGCGCCTGCCGTTTTCTGGCAGGCGCATTGTTAATAAACAGGCGTTACTTCGCGGACAGGTCAACGCTTCTTCTGAGCATGCTCAGAGGCGGCACAGGCTTGGGAAGCTGAATGGTGAATTTCATCTGGGGCGTTTTTGGCTCTTCCAGGGGCTGGCCCTCCATGTCGGCCATGTTTCCGGCGGTGATGGGGAAGGGGCGCAAATCGGGGCCGACTACTTCCAGCGCGTCACCGGCCCTGAACTTATTGTTCAGGCTGCAAACCGCCTTCCCGGTTTCGTCACAGGAATCCACCTTGGCACAGATTTGCCAGTTGCGGATGTACCGGGAGTTTTCCGTATACTGTCCAGGCTCGCCGAAATAGAAGCCCGTGGAGTAGACCCGGTGGGAGACATGCTCCGTTTCCTCCCGCCAGACGGGATCCAGCGCCTTTCCGGCAAAGGCATCGTCAATGCAGTGCCGGTAGGCGCCGGTGACGATGGCGGCGTAGTAGGCGGATTTGGCCCGGCCTTCAATTTTGATGCAGTCCACTCCGGCCTCCATCAGATCAGGCAAGTGGTCGATCATGCACATATCCCGGGAATTTAAAATGTAGGTGCCCTTTTCGTCTTCGTACACCGGGAAGTATTCTCCCGGACGCTTTTCCTCCATCAGGGCGTACTGGTAGCGGCAGGGCTGGGCGCAGGCGCCCCGATTGGAATCCCGTCCGGTCATATAGTTGCTGAGCAGACACCGGCCGGAGTAGCTGACGCACATGGCCCCGTGGCCGAAGGTTTCAATTTCCAGCTGGGGATCCACCTTCTGACGGATGACGCGGATTTCGTCAAGGCTCAACTCCCGGGCCAGCACCACCCGCTGGGCGCCCAGGTCAAACCAGGCCTGGGCGCATTCGTAATTGGCGACGGACTGCTGGGTGGAGATGTGTCTTTGACACTTGGGAGCGTATTTACCGGCAAGGGTGAAAGCGCCCAGGTCGGCCAGGATCAGGGCGTCCACCCGGGCGTCCTGAAGCTGCTCCAAATAGGCGGGAAGCTGGGCGGCCTCCTCATTGCGGGGCATGGTGTTCACGGTGACATGGCACTTGACCCCATGGTCATGGGCGTATTTTACCGCCCGGGGAAGCTCCTCGGGGGAGAAATTCCCCGCGAAGGAGCGCATTCCAAAGCTGGTGCCCGCAAGATATACGGTGTCCGCGCCGTAGGCCACGGCCATTTTGAGCCGTTCCATATCTCCCGCGGGACTGAGCAGTTCCAGTTTTTTCATAGTGCCTCCGTTAGCCGTAGAACTGGGCGATATAAGCGTTGTGCTCCTCCTGGGTGGTGGAGAACTGGTGCATGCCGGTGGAGGGATTCAGAACGTAGTAATAGTAGTTGTGGCTCTCCGGAGAGAGGGCGGCCTGCAGGCTGGCAAGACCGGGATTGGAAATGGGAGTAGGCGGCAGACCGGTGTGGGTGTAGGTGTTGTAGGGGCTGTCCAGCTGGGTGTCGATGGTCTCGGCATTGCCGCCCTGGGCATAGACAATGGCGGCGTCGATGTTCAGATAGGCAGGATTCCCGTTCCAGTTGAACAAACGGTTGTAGATCACACCGGCAATGGCGGGACTTTCACTGGGCGCGGCGGATTCCTTTTCAATGAGAGACGCCACAATGGTGACCTCCCGGACGGTGTAGCCGCCGCCGGTGACATTCTCGTTGAGGGCGTCAATCTGGGCGCGCATTTCCTCGCTGAACCGTTTCTCAAAGTTGTTGAGCATCCGCTCCAGGGCCTCTCTGGGAGTGGAGTTCTTGTAGAACTCGTAGGTGTCGGGGAAGAGGAAGCCTTCCAGGCAGTACTTGTCTCCCCGGGTCACACCCTCCAGGAACCAGTAGTCCTTCAGCTCGCCGGTGGCCGCGTAGGAGGCGGCGTCAACAGCGGTGCAGACCCGGTTTTCCTCCAGCAGATCGAAAATCTGGCGGCAGGTGTAGCCTTCGGGAATGGTCAGCTCAATGACCTCACGGCTGGAACGAGGCGTCATAAAGTTCACCAGGGCGTGATAGTCATACAGGGTATTCAGGTCGTAGATGCCGGGCTGGATTTTTTCCTCTGCGTCGGAAATGGAGGCGTAGAGGCTAAAAAGGCTCTTGTAGCGGATCAGACCCGCGTCATAGAGCTTGTCGGTAATGGAATCCATGTTGTCGGCTTCATAGATGGTGATGGTCACCGCCTTGTTCTCCCGGCCAAAGGCCAGCACGTCCGCGGCGCAGACCCACAGCATCCGTCCGGCGGTGACGCCAATGGCCAGAATCAGAGCCAGCCACACGATGGTGGTGAGAATGTTGGGGATGCCCAGCAGGCCTTCCCCCTTCTTCCGCTTGGGACGGCCCTTTCGGGCGGGACGGTTGTGGACTTCCGGCTGGGGAGCGGGGGCCTCCGGTTCCTCTGGAACCTCCTCGACGATGTCCCGGTATTCCTGGTCAATCGGCTCCTCCTCGGGCAGAATCTCCTTGGGCAGAGCTTCTCCCGGCAGCGTGGCCAGCTCCTCAGACGCTTCCGGCTGGATCTCCGGTTCTTCCGGCTCGTCCAGCTCGGGATCGTTCAGAATGGACAGGTCAAAGGGCGGCTCCTCCTCCCCATGGCGGAGCATGCCATGGAAGTTCAGGGCATCCTCGTCAGAGGTCAGAGGCGCACCCAAAACGGGCGCTTCCAGGGCACCTTCCTGGATGGGAGGTCCGGCTTCCGCCTCCGGGGCATCCTCGTCGGCTTCTTCCACGGCGGGAACCGCGGGAAAAACAGGCCTTTCTTCCCCGAAGGATTCCTCCGGGAGAGCAGGCGCTTCTTCGGAATCCTCCGGGAAGACGGGAATCGGGTCGGCTGGGATTTCTTCCCGGGTTTCCTCAGAATCCGGGGAGAAGGAAAGCTCTGTGATCTCCGGCTCCTCCGGAAGATCGGGCTGAACAGGGGCGGCCTCCTGGGGCAGGAAGTCATCCTCCTGTGGGAATTGGGTATTGTCCATAGTGTACTCCTTTATCGGATGACGATTTGACGGGCCACGGTATCGGCGGCCTCCCGGCCCTTCAGGGCAGCAATGAGGGCAAGGCCGAAGGATACGGCGCAGCCCGCAGAGGTGCCGGTAATCAACTTCCCGTCGGTGACGGCAGCGGCGCCCACTGCCATATGGGCGGCGCCCATTTTGTCCTCACAGCCGGGGTAGCAGGTGGCGTTTTTGCCGTCTGTGATGCCCAGATCCGCCAGCACCGTAGGCCCGGCGCAGATGGCGGCGGTGAAGAGGTTATTTTCCCAGGCAAAGCGGATCAGCTCCATGGCCTCCCGGCTTCCCCGGAGAGAGGCAACGCCGCCTAAACCCCCGGGAAGGATCACGCCCTCCATTTGGGTCAGGTCAACCTCACCGATTTCCAGATCGGCCACAACGGGAATCCCATGGCTTCCGGTGATTGTCTTTCCGGAAACGCCAACGGTAGCTACAGAAATACCGGCCCGGCGCAGAAGATCCAGGGGCGTTACGGCTTCCGTTTCCTCAAAGCCGGTTCCAAGCAGCATATAGATCATAGTGTATCCTCCAAGCATGCCGCCACATGGCGGTAGATTTCTTCGTGAATGTCGTGAGTGGTACGCATGACGCCGTCCTTCACACAGGAAATCACCGTCCAGCCGTAATAGGCGGCGGCTTCCCTTCCGGCGCGGCGGCAGGTGGCGAGATAGTTCAGATCCTGCTCGTGAATGTCCGCCTTGGTGTGGGTGTCCGCCTCCCGGCGGCGCATCATCCGGGCGGTGAAGTCCGTGGGAACGTCCAGGTAAATGACCAGATCGGGCCTGGGCAGACCCAGCTTGCCGTATTCAAAGTCATAAAGCCATTTTAAGAAGTCTCCCCGGGTCTGCTCCGGCTCCTTGGAGGCCTGATGGACGGCGTTGGAAGTGGTGTATCGGTCGGAGACTACCAGACCGCCGTTTTCATACCATTGGCCCCACACCTTCTTGTAGGACGCGTACCGATCCACGGCGTAGAAGGCGGAGGCGGCGTAGGCGTTCACATCGGAAGGGGAGGTGCCGAACTCGCCGCCCAGGTACATCCGGATCAGAGCGGAGCTTTCTTCGCTGTATTGGGGAAAGACCAGCTTTTGGAAGGCCCGGTTTTCCTCAGCCAGGTGTTTGGTCAATAGAGAAAACTGGGTGGACTTGCCGGAGCCGTCGGTTCCTTCCAGTACAATGAGTTTACCCATTTGTACCCTCCTTATCGATAAGACAAAATATCATACCTTACAATATAGCATATTTTTTCTTTCTTGTCCACATCGGAGATGGGACTGGTTTCTTAAATTTCTGATAAGAAGGGATTTTCCGGCCTGTTCTGTGACGCCGGGAGGGAAAAGGACGAAAGATCATAGTTGAAAACGGCTGAAAAAGATGGTACAATACAAGTTAATCAGAAACAAATGAAAAAAAGGAAAGAAATACATGGAAGTAACGTTTGAAAGCCTGGGGCTGTCCCCGGCTATGCTGAAGGCCCTGGAGCAGAAGGGCTACGGCTATCCCACCACCATCCAGGCGGAGGCGATTCCTCACTTTATGCAGTGGAAGGATGTTATCGCCAAGGCCCCCACCGGCACCGGCAAGACCTTTGCCTTCGGCATCCCCATGATTGAACACATCGACTTAAACGTGGAAGGCGTTCAGGGCCTGATTCTGGCGCCCACCCGGGAGCTTGCCATCCAGATCGGTGACGAGCTGCGGGGGCTGCTGACCTACTATCAGGGCATTCGGGTGGCGGTGCTCTACGGCGGCGCGGGCATCGGCGGTCAGATCAAGCAGCTGGAACGGAAGCCCCAGATCGTGGTGGCCACTCCCGGACGGCTGATGGACCACTATAACCGGAAGTCCATCCGGCTGGACAAGATCCAGACCGTGGTGCTGGACGAAGCGGACCGGATGCTGGACATGGGCTTTTTCAAGGATGTGACCCGGATCATCGACAAGGTGAAGAACCGGAGAAATCTGGGCCTGTTCTCCGCCACCATCTCCCAGGAGGTCATGACCGTGTCCTGGATGTACCAGCGGGACGAGGTAGAGATCACCGTGGAGCCGAAGCAGGAGGATCGGCCGGACATTGACCAATACAGCCTCACCTGCACGCCCCTGGAAAAGGCGGAAAAGGCCCTGCGGCTGATCCGCAGCCAGGGCTATGAGCGGGTGATGATCTTCTGCAACACCAAGCACATGTGTCAGCGGCTGTGCGACGATTTCCAGCGGGCGGGCCTGGACTGTGACTGTATCCACGGAGACATCCGTCAGAGCCAGCGGGAAAAGACCATGCAGCGCTACCGGGAGGGCAGGCTGCCCGTCCTGATTGCCACGGACGTAGCCTCCCGGGGCATTGACGTGGACGATGTGGACTGCGTTATCAATTATGATATCCCGGAGGAAAACGAATATTACGTCCACCGGATCGGCCGGACAGGCCGGGCCAAGCGCAAGGGCATTGCCTGGAGCCTGGTGAGTAACTTCCCGGAGAAGGCAAAGCTGGAGGAAATCTGCAAGTTCTGCAACTTCAACATAGCGCCTATGATATTGGATGAGAACGGGAACCTGAACGAGGAAGTGGTGGCAGCGCCCCCCGCCGTGAAGAAAAGGAGATTCCGTTGAATCCCCGGGAACGGGGCTTCCTGCTGCTTTGCAGCCATCTGGGGGATCCGAACAGGCCTGTTTTGACCACGGCCCAGCTGCGCACCCTGGCACTGCGGGTGCAAAGCGCCCCATGGCCGCAATGGGAGGATCGTCAGCTCCGGGAAGAGGATCTGCTGTCCCTGGGCTACGGCAGGGATATGGCCCAAAGAATGGCAGCTCTGCTGGAAGACGAGGAAAGGCTGGACGGATACCTGCGCCGGGGCCGGTATCAGGGCTGTGAGCCAATCACCCGGGTCAGCGGGGACTATCCGCCGCTTCTGCGCCAGCGGCTGGGACTGGACAGCCCGGGCTGCCTCTGGGCAAAGGGGGATCTGTCCCTGCTTCACACCCCAGCCGTGTCCCTGGTGGGAAGCCGGGATCTCCGGGAGGAAAACCGGCGGTTCGCGGAAGAGGTGGGCTATGAAGCCGCTGTACAGGGCGTGACCCTGGTTTCCGGAAACGCCCGGGGGGCGGATCGGACGGCCCAGGAGGCCTGCCTCAGGGCAGGCGGCCGGGTGATCAGCGTTGTGGCCGACGAGTTGATAAGGCACGTTCCCCGGAGAAATCAGCTGCTTATCAGTGAGGAAGACTATGCCGAAGCCTTTTCTGCCCAGCGGGCACTGAGCCGGAACCGGTGCATCCATGCCATGGGCTGGATGGTGCTGGTGGCACAGGCAAGACCCTATCGGGGCGGAACCTGGGACGGCACGGTAAAAAATCTGCGCCACGGCTGGAGCCCGGTGGCCTGCTTCCGGGACGGCAGCGAAAGCGCCAGGCTGCTGTCTCAAATGGGCGCGTACTTGGTGGACCTGGATGATCTGGGCAATCTGGACGGCCTTACAAGAGCAAAGGAATAACGTCCCATGACGGGTTTCGTCATGGGACAATTTGTTTACAATTGTGTAAACAAAAGGGAAATAACCGGAGGGAGCATTGACGTATACTAGGAAAGGTGGTAAACTATACCCACTTTGAAACCGAGGTAAATCCATGAAAAAACGCCTTTTTCGACTGCTTTCTCTTGTACTGCTTTTGGCTGTGCTGCTGCCTCTGCCCCTTTCCGCTGCCGCCGCAGACCGGGCCAGCTACTATCCGGATCTCAGTAGGCTCATGGCCAGCGGTGAGCGTCGGGACTATGTGGAGACCATGATCGGCTGGTACCTGCGAAACAACGCTTCTATCCGAAAGTCCCTTTCGGAGGGGTACAGCGCCGTTTTCTTCTTCGAAGGGGCTTCGGACAATATGGACGACCCTGTCCTTTCCGACATTTCCTACTATCGGGTCTCCGCTGTGTGCGTGGTGATCCGGCTCAGCGAGACGGGGAAGCTTCAGGTCAGCTACTTTAACGACGATTGCAGCTCCCTGCCGGATCGGCCCCTGGAATACGGAGCCTGGAGGATCGACGGCGTGGGAGAGGTCGGCCCTGCCACCATTTGCGACGGAACCTATGAAGTCTACTCCGTGAAGCACGGGGGAAAATATGAGGCCCTCCACATCCGAACCGACCAGGAGGACGACACCCTGCCCGCGGTGTATATGAATTCAGAGGGGTATGTGACCTCCCGGGCGGATATGATCAACATTCACACGAGAAACGTTAACCACACCATTCAGGGAGCTATGTGGTCGGCGGGATGCCTGCTGATCGGAGACGGGGATTTTGAGCAGTTTACGGAGCTGATCGCCTCCACCTATTACGCGGTGTACAACGATTTCCAGATCGGGGAGCGGGTGGGCACGGTGACAATAGACCGGCAGCTTCTGCGAAATGAAATGTACGCCCTGTATGAGAATAAGAACGCCGTGGATACCATCCTGGCTTATTCCCGGAAGAGCCTCCCGGAAACCTACTTCCGGCAGTGCGGGAAGCTCACGGGGAAGGAGCTGACTTTGTGGGCCGGGAAGGATACGGTTTTAATGAGCCTGCCATGCAGCAATTATACCGACGCCCGCTCCGTGGCGATTGCCCAAATTGGGGCAGGGGAGAAGCTCGACATTACCGGCAGCATTGAGAATTCTCAGGGGAACGTATGGTATCAGATCAGTAAGGACGGCGTATCCGGCTATGTTTACGGCGGCTACTGCCTGGAAATGGGCTGGTGGGAGCGTACGGTAAAGCAGATATTTGGATAGTAAGATTCCCGGCAAGCGGATTGCTTGCCGGGAATTTTGGGTTTAGCCGAGAATCTGGTAGGGGCCGTACTTGTCGAAGTCATCGCCCACGCCGCCGATCAGCATAAATTGAAGGCCTTCAAAAGAGGAAATATCCGGATAGCTGTTGACAACCGTGAAGATGCCGTTTTCATCGCAGACAGGCTGGGTGGCGCCGGGAAGCTGACGCAGGTAATTCCCGTCCTTGTCCATCAGGCTGACATGGTAGGAAGCGTTGGTGGGATCCTGGTATGTGGTGGTGACCGTATAGCCCAGTTCCGTTTTCTCAATGACCATTTCCTTCATCTCCACCTTTATTTCTGAGGTGTCGGAGAACTGGGTGAAGGTCTTCACGGCGGTCTTGGTGCTGTTATCGGTGAGTTCAATCTGGTATTCAAACCGCTCCGATACGGAATCATCTATCGTATGGTACAGGCACGTCACCTTTACTGGAATGGTGGGGGATCCGGTATCGTTGCCTCCGGAGAAATTCCGGAGAATGGTTCCGTCCGCTTTGGCGGTGGACCACATTCCCAGCCCAACAGGGGAGTTTTCCACGTCCAGATAGATACCGGCGATTAAGATTTCTTTGCCAATGGAGGCGGCATAGTCCTGGATGGTCATAGCCGGATCCCCTTCGTAACCCTCCATCATCATGCAGCCCATGGGTTCGTTGATGCCAAGATCGCTGGGAACCAGAAAATACTTGTCGGTGAGAGGCTTCATTTCGGCTGTGGCAAAGATGTTCTGGCTGTCGCAGGCCGCTTCCAGAATGTTGAAGGCGACATACCCTTCCTGGCCTGCTTCGGTTTCCGCCGGCTGGGTGGGGAAGGTGGTGATGAGGGGCTCTGCCGCAGCCACATCCTTGACGCCAAACAGGGCAAGCTGCTCCCGGATTCCGCCGGTAACCTTGACGGCGGCGAAGGCTGTGACAGGAATGAGCAGGGCAATGAGGGCGGCCACGGCTGCCTTTTGGAGGAAGGAGAAGCCCCGGCTGTAGCGGCCTTTCCTCCGGGCCTTTTGCATCTTTGTGGGTTCGCCCTCCCGGAGAGCGCTCAGAACGGCGGACTGCAAATGGGCAGGGGCGTGGATGTTCTGGCTCAGGTTCCGGTAATCTTCGGTAAAATCAGGATATTTTGTCATTGCAGGTAAGCTCCTTTCTGAGAGTGGCTCTGGCCCGGTTCAGGTTGACCCGGACGGTGGCCGCGGGGATGGATAACAGATCGGCGATTTCCTGGGTCTTGTACCCTTCGCCGTAGTACAGGTGGAAGACAATCCGGTATTTTTCCGGCAGACGGCTGACGGCGTCCCACAGCTCGATGGAGCCATAGTCTCCTTCCATAGAGAGATTGGGTATGTCCTCCAGGGTGAGGGCGGCGGTGTGCTTCCGCTTTCTGGCAATGTCGGTGCATTTGTTTATGGCTACCCGGAGAAGCCAGGCCTTCAGCCGCTCCGCCTCCCAGGAGGGGGCCTGCTTCTCCTGGAACAGGCGAAGGAAGGTCTCCTGGTATACGTCCTCTGCGTCGGCGGCGTTTTGCAGACGGCACAGGGCCAGTCGGTATACGGCGTCTCCGTGGAGCTTCATGGCCCAGGATAAAAAGGCTTCTGTCATAGGGTCACATCCTTTCTGTTTGTTGGCCTTTTCACCCCTAACACGCATGGGGAAAGAAAAATGTTTCAGCCGAGGAAAAGTTTTCTTTCAGTATACACAAAAATCCGGGAAATGGAAAGGAGAAAGAGTGAAAATAATCCTAAGCTGGGATTGCCAAGAGGGATCAACCCAGGTATAATGGCAGTATCAGACTCAAGAAGAGAAAGCAAAAGAAGGGTCGTTTTCCTGGATTTCCGGTTGCTTTTTCTAAAAACGCTGGTATAATGGTAGAGATGGGCGGACGTATGCCCGCTGTCATGACATTCCCTTTGATATTCTGAAACCAAATGCGCTTCACACCTGCCGGAGGGCAGGGCGGAGGGCATCATGTAAGGAGGTAAGCAATTGGAGAATTATACGAAGTATAGGCTGAAGGCAACGGAAGAGCTGAAGGCCCTGCTGGACGGCAAGGACAATCTCTTCATCATTGCCTGCAACAAGTGTTTCAAGGAATTCACCTCTCTGGAAGAGGAGGAGTGCGAAAACCTTGTGAAGGTTGTGTCCGACGAGGGTAAAACCGTAACAGGCACCGCAAGGGTGGACTTCCTGTGCAACAAGACCCAAACCATTAAAGCGCTGAAGGACCTGATTCCCCAGGGTACGGAGCACGTTTTGGTGGCGGCCTGCGGACTGGGCATCCAGACCGTGGCGGATCTTGAGAAGGAAAGTCTGCCGGTTTACGCGGCCAGCAACTCCCTGAACTACACCGGTTATCACGGCATGGCCCTGACCAAGAAGGCCTGCGACGCCTGCGATCAGTGCTATTTGAACATCACCGGCGGCATCTGCCCCATTGTGGACTGCTCCAAGAGCCTGGTCAACGGCCAGTGCGGCGGCGCCAAGAACGGCAAGTGCGAGGTTGACCCCAATAAGGACTGCGCCTGGGAGAAGATCTACCAGAAGCTGAAGGCCCAGGGCCGGCTGGAAGAGTTCCTGAACCAGCCCGTTCAGATTCGGGATTATTCCAAGGTCAACTTCAAGAAGACCAAGGAATATGTGGATTCCATCCGGGACAGCCGGTTCGCCGGTTACTACGGCGGCGTCCACCCTTCCGAGCGGAAGGAGTTGACGGAGCATATGCCTCTGGTTCGGTTCCCCGAGCCTGCGGAAGTGGTGATCCCCCTGTCCCAGCACGCCGGCGCTCCCGCAACTCCCGTTGTGGCCGTGGGGGACTATGTGCAGGTGGGCCAGAAAATCGGCGAATCCGCCGGATTCATCAGCTGCACCGTCCATTCCAGCGTCAGCGGCACCGTCACTGCCATTGAACCCAGAATGCACGGCACCCGGGGCTGCCCCATGGACGCTGTGGTCATCAAGAACGATTTTCAGAACACCATCCATGAATCCGTCAAGCCCGTGGCGGATCCCGACAGCCTGACCCAGGACGATGTGGTGGCCCTGATCCGGGAGAAGGGCATTGTGGGTATGGGCGGCGCCGGCTTCCCCACCTCCGTAAAGCTCAAGCCCGCAAAGCCCGTGGACACCATTTTGCTCAACGGCTGCGAATGTGAGCCGCTCCTCACCGCCGATCATCGGGTGCTCTTAGAGTACGCCGACGACGTGATCTACGGCCTGAAGATCATGATGAAGACCGTCAGCGCGGAGAGAGGCTTCATTGTTATCGAAGACAACAAGCCTGATGCCATCGCTTTGCTGACCGAGAAGGTGAAGGACATCCCTGGCATCGAGGTTGTCCCTGCCAGGACCAAGTACCCCCAGGGTGCTGAAAAGATGCTCATTAAGCGGGTCACCGGACGTCAGGTTCCCAGCGGCGGTCTGCCTGCCGACGTGGGCTGTGTGGTGAGCAACGTCAGCACCACCAAGGCCATTGCCGACGCCGTCCGCACCGGTATGCCCCTTGTGGAGCGTGTGGTCACCGTTACCGGTGAGCATATGGCAAAGCCCGGCAACTACATCGTAAAGATCGGCACCAACGTTCAGGAGCTGATCGACCACTGCGGCGGCATCCAGGGCGAGGACATCACCGTGAAGATGGGCGGCCCCATGATGGGCTTCCCCTTAAGCGATTACAATGTGCCCATTATGAAGGGTTCCAACGGCATTATCGCCGTGGCCACCGACCACTCTACGCCTGTGGAGTGCATCAAGTGCGGCCGGTGTGTGGACGTATGTCCCATGGAGCTGAAGCCGCTCTACTTTGCCAAGTACGCGGATACCGAGAACTGGCAGGGTATGAAGGAGCAGCACGTTATGGACTGCATTGAGTGCAGAAGCTGCGGCTTTGTCTGCTCTTCCAAGATCCCGCTGGCACTGAAGATCAAGGCCGGCAAGACGGCAGTAAGGGGGATGAAGTAATATGTTGATCACCGAATTGAAAGCAAAGGACACCATCCTCTCCCTGGCGGAAGGCAAGGTCTTCATCGTCAACTGCCACGGCTGCAAGGAGGTTCACTTCCCGGAGAAGGAAGCAAACGAGCTGCAGAAGGAGCTGCAAGCGGCCGGTAAGGTCACCGGCATCTTTACCACCGACTATATCTGCAATCCCGAGAACATGAAGCTTCGTCTGGATCTGCACAAGGCGGAGATCGACGATGCCGACGCTGTGCTGGTATTCTCCTGCGGCGTGGGCGTTCAGACGCTCAGCGAGTACCTCCATCCCAAGAAGGTCTACGCCTGCTGTGATACTTACCCTCTGCCCGGCTTCCAGGGCGTTACCCCTCTGGAATATGACTGCAAGCAGTGCGGTGAGTGCTACCTGAATCTCACCGGCGGCATCTGCCCCATCACCGCCTGCTCCAAGAGCCTGGTCAACGGCCAGTGCGGCGGCGCGAAGAACGGCATGTGCGAGGTTGACCCCTCCATGGAATGCGGCTGGGAGCGGATCTATAAGAGACTGAAAATGGTGGGCCGTCTGGACGCGCTGAAGTGCCCCGTCCAGATTCGCAACTTTGCCACCGATGACGATGTTAAAAAAGGACAGGAGTAATGCATTATGAGAATTACGGAATTATTTGATCAGGGCGAATTTGTAGTCACTGCCGAGGTCGGCCCTCCCAAAGGCATTCACATTGAGCATCTGCTGGAAGAAGCCAAGGAATACTTAAGCGATATTTCCGCCGTCAACGTGACGGACAACCAGTCCTCTGTCATGCGCCTGGGTTCTCTCGCCACCTGCAAGGCCCTGAAGGATGAGGGCCTGACCCCCATCTATCAGCTGACCTGCCGGGACAGGAACCGCATCGCCCTCCAGTCCGACCTTCTCAGCGCCGCCATGCTGGGCATCGAGAACCTGCTGCTGCTGACTGGCGACCACACCAAGATGGGCGACCATCCCGGCGCCAAGCCTGTGTTCGACCTGGACTCCGTGTCCCTGATCCACACCGTGTGCCAGCTGGAAAAGGGCGTTGACCTGGGCGGCAACGAGCTGGTAGGGGAGCCTCCCAAGTTCGCCAAGGGCGCTGTGGTGTCTCCCTGCTCTGACAGCGTGGACGCCCAGCTTGCTAAGATGGAGCGCAAGGTCATGGCGGGCGCGGATTACTTCCAGACCCAGGCGGTATACGAGCCTGAGAAGTTCATCGCCTTCATGGAGAAGGCCAAGCAGTTCGGCAAGCCTGTCCAGCTGGGTATTGTCATCCCCAAGTCTGCCGGTATGGCCAAGTTCATGAACAAGAACGTGGCCGGTATCCACATTCCCGACGACATGATTGCCGAGCTGGCCGCCGACAAGGAGAAGGCCAAGGCGGGTATCACCGGCGTGGAGATTGCCGCCCGGATTATCAAGGAGTGCAAGCCCTACTGCCAGGGCGTGCATATCATGGCTCTGGGCTGGGAGAGCAAGGTTCCCGCGCTGCTGAAGCAGGCTGGTCTGCGCTGAGAAACATCGTTTAGAAAACCGGGACGGACGCGGGATACGCGTCCGTCCTTTTCCTGTGTGAAAAACAGTTGCATTCAATGGCGTCCTATGATATACTAAAAACTGTCTGATTTCGGGAATGACAGACGTATATATGCGACAGGAGATACAGCTATGCACGGTAAATATGAAAAAAGCAAACCTAAAAAGAGAAGAAAGGCCGGAAAAACCCTGTGGATTGTCCTTGCGGTTATTCTTGTGCTTGTGACCTCTCTGATCGCCGCGGTTGTGATTTACTATAACTCCATGCTCAACAAAATAAACCATGTGGACGTGCCCAAGATCGTTTACACCGAAGCGTCCACGGAGCCAAAGACAACGGAAACTGTGACGGCTGAGGCGGAAACGGCGGAAACCACCGAGCCGCCTACCCAGCCGCATGTGGCCTCCCGTGACGATTACATCAACATCCTGGTGGTGGGTCAGGCGGCCAGAGAGGGAGAGGCAGAGCGGTTCGCCGATACCATGATGCTGTTTACCATCAATACCTATGAGAAGTCTGTGACCATGACCTCCTTCCTCCGGGACACTCTGGTGCAGCATTCGGTGTCGTGGAATGGCAAAACCTTTGGCGGAATCAAGCTGACCGCAATCTACCATATGGGTTCCTTCTACGGGGGGAACGGACCTGCCAGTTCCATGGAGCTGATGAACCTGACCCTCTACAACAATTTCGGTGTAGAGGTGGATTATAACTTTGAAATCGATTTTGACGCGTTTGTCCACATTATCGACGAATTGGGCGGCGTGGATATTGAGCTCACAGAAGCGGAGGCGGAATATCTGAACGCCGATGACTTCTGGGTGTATGAGGATGTACAGCCCGGTCCGAACACCCTGGGCGGTATGACGGCCCTGAGCTTTGCCCGGATGCGGAAGGCGGAGGGCGACTCGGACAGCGACATCGTCAGAACCAGCCGCCAGAGAAGACTGGTGGAAAGCATCATTTCCAAGCTGAAAACCCAGGGCCCTGGCTTTATTCAGTATGTGGCCAATGAAGTATTTCCTCTGATTACCACCAGCATGACCAATTCGGAGATCACAAACCTGATGATGGAATTGCTGCCCATGCTGACGGATTTGACCATTGGAGAGGGCGGCACCTGTCCGGCGGAATCCTGGGGGGACATGGTGGATATCTACGGCGACGGAATGAAGCACAGCATCCTGCGCTTTGATGAAGGCAAGACCAAGGCGTATATGCGGGAGCGCACTCTGGGCGAAACCGCCAACTGACAATAGGGGCACGGCAGGTTCGAAAAGCTTTGACCTTTCGAACCTGCCGCTGTTTTTATTTCATCAGTTCATCGGTAAGGCGGAGAACCTCCGGCGGGATCTTTTCCCGTTCCTTTTTGAGTGTCCTCTGATAAGCCGGGTAAGCGGCCACACCGATGCGGAAGCCGCGCTTTCAGAAAAAATCTTTTTCGCAGATCCCAATGGCAGCTTCAGGCTTTTGCGGATATTTTTCCTGTTTCTGTCCGAACCTTGCTCTTTTCCGCGTCTTATTAAACAGAAAGGCCTTTCGAAACCTAGGAGGAACAACCAATGGAAGATGAAGCGATCATCAAGCTATACTTTGCCCGGGATGAACGGGCGGTGCAGGAGACGGACAAAAAGTACGGCCGCTACTGCTTTACCCTGGCGGACGCGATCTTACATAACCGGGAGGATTCGGAGGAGACGGTGAGCGACACCTACCTGAAGGCATGGAACGCCATCCCGCCCAGAAAGCCCACGGTGCTCAAGCTGTTTTTGGCCAAAATCACCCGGAACCTGGCCTTCACCCGCTGGCGCTCCTACAGCGCCCAGAAGCGGGGCGGCGGGGAAATGGATCTGGTGCTGGACGAGCTGGGGGAGTGTATGGCAGCCCCGGGCGGGGTGGAGGATCATCTCAATGGGAAAGAACTGGCCCTGACCATCCGGGCCTTTCTGGACACCCTGCCGGAGAAGGAGCAGAACATCTTCCTGCGGCGTTACTTCTTTGTGGAAGAAAGCGAAGAAATTGCCAGGCGCTACGGCATGAATCGCGCCACGGTGCTTCGCACCCTTTCCCGGACACGGGAAAAGCTGAAAGCCTATTTGGTGAAGGAGGGCTATGGGGTATGACCAGGGAAGATTTGTTTGCGGCCATTGGTGCGGTGGAGGTTGACCGCCTGGCAAAAAGCGAACAGGGCTTTTTCGCCCTGTATGACGACGGCTTGGAGGAAGCAACTATGAAAACTATGAAAAAAACAGCCATTACCACGGGCAGGGTTCTGCGCAATCTCCTGGTAGCGGCGGTGATTGTAAGCCTGCTGGCGGTGACAGCTTACGCAGTGGCGGGCTATGTGATCTATGACAGTCCGGAGGAAATGGTTTCCTCCATTTTCGGAAATAAGACCGGCTTTGACAGTGGAGAATATACGGAAATTCCCGACCCGGAGAAAAGCGGCGGCCTGCTGGCAGTCCAGCCGGAATATGAGCGGGTGGAAGCGGATCCTGAGGTGGTCAAGGAGGATGTGGCCCCCTATGTGTCCCCAGTGGGAAAGTCCGTCACCTTCGAGAATATGACCCTGACTGTGGATTCCTTCCTCTATGACAGCGGCACAAAGTGCGGCCTGATTACCTATACCTTGACCAATCCCCCGGAAATCCAGCTCCAATATGACGGAAGGTTCTACTACAAAGGATGGAGCGCGGTATCCTTCACCGATGGAGAAGATTATATCATCCAGGAAAAAACCACGGAGGATACTCTGGCGGCAGCTCATTATTTCCGGTATGATGAGGATGGGAGAGAGTTCAGCGTAGGACTGTATCGGGAGGAAGAGGCGGAGAATTCTGATGAGAAAATGCTGCTCTGTATGGACGAGGTGAAAACCCAATATACCCCGGAGGAAGCCATAGCGAAAGCATGGGAAATCGCGAAGGAACGGAACACAGAGAAAGAATTCCGGCAGGATGTCTCATGGTTTGGAGAAGAATGGGCAGCATACCGGGTGCTGAGGGATGCGCTTTACAGCGAACGTTACGGGGAACCAGCAAAAAGCAGCACCGCCTCTGAAAGAATCACCTTTGACTGTTCTCAGAGCAGAGGAATCCGAAACATCACTCTGGGCGGCGGTGTGACGCTGAGCCCGATTTCCATGCAGGCGAACTTCCGCAACATAGCTCCTCTGCGGGATGCGTACATGGAACCGAACTTCAGCGTTTCCATTTCTTTCCGGGATGGTACGGAATATCTGGTTCAGGGGAAAAATTCGGAAGGAAACGATGTGCAGAACAGACTGTCTGCCATGTGGAATCCCGAAGACTGCCTCACCATTATGTTCAACCGGGTGATTGACCTGGATCAGGTAACCGCT
This sequence comes from Clostridiales bacterium UBA3259, assembly GCA_002362625.1. The sequence goes on along the minus strand of DEUP01000033.1, from coordinate 89,342 downwards.
GTAAAGATCAACGGAACAGAACTGACACGGGACTAACCTGCAAAAACCGCCCTTTCCCACGAACGGGAAGGGGCGGCTTTCTATAGGACAGGCCGTTTCCACTCCTGATATAACCCAACAGCCAGGGTTACGCCAAGGGCTTCTGCTTCCCTTAGCAGCTTTTCCACATCCTCTCCAGTGCGCCAGAGGGTGAAGGTAATTTTGTCGTCGGAAACCTCGGATCTATAGTGACAGTGAAGGGTGTCTTCCAAAAACCCACCCTCCGGCGGCGAAAACCTGGGCAGGAGAGAGGATACGGCGCCGCTTTCCGTAAGAACAACGGATTCCCCCTCCAGGGCTGCTTCCAGCCAAAGCTCCCGTCCCTTCCAGGCTTCCAAATAGGTTTCCGGAGAGACAGAGCAGGGGATAGGGGGAAGCAGCACGGGGCCGCCGGACGCTTTCCCATATAAGGATGACACGCAGACAGGACAGGGCAGGGCCTCAGAAAGATGGGCAATAAGCTTTTCACATTCCGAATATCCGGGCCGCTGGAAATCCAGAAGGACGCCCCTGCATTTCAGGGCTTCCACCTTCTGTATCAGCTGCTCCCCGATAAAAACCGGATCATGACCATGAATGGGAGTGATATCGTCCACCATCAGAAGAGAATCCGGGGGCAGGCTTTTGGGAAGGTTACTCAGCCCGGTGCCGTAGGGGGAAAAGTGGCAGGCCATCCACGCGGCAGGGCGGTCATCACCGTCCTCAAAGCAAAACTCCGCCTGGGTCTTTGCAAGATAATGAGGACACCCCATGGACAAATTCCCCCTTTTATGCTATACTATCTCAAAATGGGCAGATCGCCCGTCTTCCACAATCTATGAAGGAGCGAGAAACAATATGCCCTTTTCGCCTCTGCCTGGTATCATCACGGATAGTCTTACCGACCTGACACCCCAGCTGCTTCAGGAAAAAGATATCCGGCTGCTGATGCTGGACTTCGACAACACCATTGTGCCTTACACCACCGATGTACCCACGAAGAAGATGGAGGACTGGATCGCCGCCATGCAGGCATCCTCCATCCAGCTGTGCATCGTCTCCAACAGCCACAAGGATCGAGTGTCCGCGTTCTGCCGTGCCCGGGGCCTGGACTGCATCACCCACGCCAGGAAGCCCTTTTCCAAGGGAATCCGGGAGTGCCTGCAAAGGTATGGCATACCGGCTGACCATGCGGCCCTGGTGGGGGATCAGATCTATACGGACACTCTGGGCGCGAACTTCTGCGGGGTGCTGCCCATTCTGGTCAGGGCCATTGACAATCATAATTTCTGGCTGAAGGCACGTCATGTGCTGGAACTGCCATTTATTTTCATTGCGAGAAACAGGAGGATACAGAAATGAGAAACATTGAAAAGTACCAGTCCCTGCTCACCGGGGAAGTGGATGGTCTGCTGCTGACCAGCAGGTTTAGCCGCCACTACGGCGCGGAGTTTGACATCGCCGAGGCCGTGGCCGTGGTGAGCAAAAAGGGCTGCCGCTACTTTACGGACAGCCGGTACATTGAATCCGCGTGTAACAGCATTCAGGGCTTTGAGGTGCTGCCCATCGACGGAAAGGTCGGCTATATTCAGCGCATCAACGAGGCCATTGCCGACTTTGGCATTACCACCCTGGGTTATGAGGAGGCGTACTTAACTGCCGGAGAGCTACAGGAATACGAGAAGAAGCTGAACACGAAGCTCGTGCCCTTCAACGAGAAAATCTACGGCTTCCGGGCTCAGAAGGAGCCTTGGGAGCTGGAGCTGATGAAGAAGGCCCAGGCCATTACCGACAAGGCCTTCGCGGAGGTGCTGACCCGGATCAGGGTGGGCATGACCGAGCTGGAATTGCAGGCGGAGCTGATCTACTGCATGTACAAAAACGGCGGCACCGGCCTGGCCTTTGATCCCATCGTTGTCTCCGGCCCCAACACCAGCATGCCCCACGGCGTGGCGGGAGAGCGGAAGATCCAGGAAGGCGACTTTATCACCATGGACTTCGGCGCCGCCTACATGGGCTACTGCTCTGACATGACCCGTACCGTGGCTGTAGGTTACGCCACCGAGGAAATGAAAAAGGTCTACAACGTGGTTCTGGAGGCTCAGACCAAGGCCATTGCCGCCACCAGGGCCGGGGTCATCGGCAAGGAGATCGATGGCATCGCCCGGAAGGTGATTGCCGACGCGGGTTACGGTGACTACTTCGGCCATGGCTACGGCCACAGCCTGGGGCTGGAAATCCACGAGGCTCCCAACCTGAACACCCGGAACGATCAGCCTATGCCTGCTTACGCGGTATGCTCCGCGGAACCCGGCATTTACCTGCCCGGAAAGTTCGGCGTGCGGATTGAGGACGTGACCATTCTCACGGAGGATGGAAATATCGACATTACGCAAAGCCCCAAGGAATTAATTATTGTTTAAAATTTTTCCAGTTTCCTATTGCATATTTCCTTGGCATGCGTTAAAATATATGAGATGAAGTTTGCAAAAAATGTCTCCCGGAACGGGAGGTACCTTAGGAGGATAAAGAAATGATTTCTGCAGGCGATATTAGAAACGGCATTACCTTCGAGATGGACGGCAAGGTCATGCAGGTCATCGAGTTCCAGCATGTGAAGCCCGGCAAGGGCGCTGCCTTCGTCCGTGTGAAGATGCGCAACGTGATCACCGGCGGCGTAACCGAAACCAGCTTGAACCCTTCTGCCAAGTTCCCCACCGCTTATATTGAGAGAAAGAAGATGGAGTACAGCTACAACGACGGTTCTCTGTACTACTTCATGGATCAGGAAACCTACGAGCTGGAGCCCATCGACAGCGCCAACCTGGACGATTCCTTCAAGTTCGTCAAGGAGAACGACATCTGCACCGTTATGAGCTACAAGGGTAAGGTCTTCGGCGTGGAAGTGCCCAACTTTGTGGATCTGGTGGTCACCAAGACCGAGCCTGGCTTTGCCGGCAACACCGCTACCAACGTCACCAAGCCCGCTACCGTGGAAACCGGCGCTGAGGTGAAGGTGCCCCTGTTCATCAACGAGGGCGACAAGATTCAGATCGACACCCGTACCGGCGAATACCTGGGCCGCTCCAAGGCCTGATTCGCCTGAGCCTGAAAAGGAGGCGCTAGCATGACGATTTCTGAAAAGTCCGCGTATCTCAAGGGTCTGATGGACGGCCTGAAGCTGAACACCGAGTCCGACGAGGGCAAGATGATTGCCGCCATTGTGGATCTGCTGGGAGATGTGACAAAGCGTGTCACCGACATTGAGGAGACCACCATTGCCATTTCCGATGAGCTGGACGAGATCGAGGAAGACCTGGACGCCATTGAGGATTATATCATGGACGAGGATGACGACTGGGACGAAGACGAGGATGATGACGACGACTGGGATTTCTCTGAGGACGACGAGGACGATGAGGAAGATCCGGAGGAAGGCTTCGACTTTGGGGATGCCGATTCCACCATCTACGAGGTGGAGTGCGCCTGCGGCGAGGTCATCAACTTTGACGAAGAGACCCTGGAAAAGGGAAGCATCGTCTGCCCCAACTGCGGGGAAGTCCTGGAGTTCTCCCTGGAGGATGACGAGTAATAGTAGTCCAAGAACCCGGCTGCGAAAGCAGCCGGGTTCTTGTTTTATGATGCCTACACTCCCGATTCAGGCTTCCCGGTTGATGACGCGGTAGACAAGCTCCATGTCCAGCCCGCCCCGGACGGCATCTGCCAGCAGGTCATACTGACGTTCCTTATATTCCCGCGGGTCAAAGGTGCCCAGTGCGGCAAAATCCAGGCCTTTTTGGGCGCAAAGGACACGGAGCATTTCATCACTGACCCCAGGCGCGTCGAAAATGCCATGGATGTAGGTGCCGTAGACATTTCCCTTTCCCTGCAAGGGGGGCAGCTTCTCCTGACTGCGGCCCATGTGGATCTCATAGCCGGTATAGGACATACCGTTTAAGCCGGAGAGCATCCCGCCGACACCGTGGAAGACTCCCGCGGTTTGGGTCTGCACCTTTTCGCCAAGAAAAACCGTGTCCATGTCCAGAATCCCTAGGCCCGAAAGCTCCGTAACCCCGGCGGCCTCCACCTGATCCGGGTCGCGGACGCTGCGTCCCAGCATCTGGTATCCGCCGCAAATGCCGAATACCAGGGTTCCTAACCATGCCGCCTTCAGAATTGCCGCCTCCAGTCCCGACTGGCGCAGCCATTTCAGGTCGGCAATGGTGCTTTTGGTGCCGGGAAGCAGGATCATGTCCGGGCTGCCCAAATCCGAAACCCTGTCCACATAGCGCAGAGATACACTCTCGTACCGTTCAAAGGGTGCAAAATCCGTGAAATTGGAGATTCTGGGCAGCCGGATTACGGCAATGTCAATGCGCTTTCGTTCCGTCGTTCTGGTAAAGCGCTCGGTAAGGCTGTCCTCATCGTCAATGTCCACATGGGTGTAGGGAATAACGCCCGCCACAGGAACGCCGCAGAGCCGTTCCAGAATCTGAATTCCCGGCTCCAGAATGGAGCGGTCTCCCCGGAATTTGTTGACAACGATTCCCTTGATCCGGGCACGCTCCCCTTCTTCCAGCAGGGCTACAGTCCCGTAGAGCTGGGCAAAGACGCCGCCCCGGTCAATGTCGCCCACCAGCAGCACAGGCGCGTCCACCAGCTCCGCAAACCCCATGTTTACAATGTCTTCCTGCTTCAGATTGATCTCCGCCGGACTTCCCGCGCCTTCAATGACGATGATGTCATATTCCCGGGCCAGACTGTTGTAGGCATCCAGAATGGCAGGGATGTATTCCCGCTTCCTTCGGTAATACTCCATGGCCCGCATATTGCCCCGGGCCTGGCCGGCAACGATCACCTGACTGCCCACATCGGTGGTGGGCTTGAGCAAAATGGGATTCATCCGCACATCCGGCGCAATCCCGGCGGCCTCCGCCTGCACCACCTGAGCACGGCCCATCTCGCCGCCGTCCCTGGTGATGAAGGAGTTCAGGGCCATGTTCTGACTTTTGAAGGGCGCCACCCGATAGCCGTCCTGCTTGAGAATGCGGCACAGCCCCGCGCACAGCAGGCTCTTTCCCACATTGGACATGGTGCCCTGAATCATGATGTTTTTTGCCATGGTCACACCTCTTTCATCGCCCGGATCAGGCGTTCATTGTCCTCATGAAGCCATACCGCGACGCGGTACCAGCCGGCCCCCAGACCATGGTAGTTGCCGCAGCCGCGAATGGCGATGCCCCGCTCCCGCAGCTGTTCCCGCAAATCCGGTCTCCCCTGAAACAGCAGGTAATTCGCCCTGGAGGGGCACACCCAGAAGCCCAGCGCTTCCAGCTGGCTTTGCAGCCATTGGCGCTCTTTCGGAATGAGCGCCCGGGTTTTCTGAAGAAATTCCCGCTCACCCAGCGCGGCTACGCCTGCCGCCTGGGCCAGGGTGGATACATTCCAGGGCTGGACGGTATGGGACATTTTTTTCAGCAGCCCGGCCTTGGCGCACAGGCAATAGCCCAGCCGCACCCCTGCCATGCCATAGCTTTTGGTAAACGCTTTCAGAATGAACAGATTCGGATGCGTCCCCAGATGGGATTTCAGGCTCACCCCATCGTCGGACAGATCCAGAAAGCACTCGTCCATAAACAGATAGGTATCCTGTTTTTCACACACATCCAGAATTTTTTCCAGCAGCGGCATGGCGATTACCTGACCGGTGGGGTTATTGGGATTGCAGAGGAACACTGCGTTGGGACGGCTGTGCGCCAACGCCGGGAGAAACGCCTCCGTCAGGGCAAACCGACTCTCCTTTTCCAGGGTGTACCGCTCCACCTGGCAGCCCACCCGCTCCAATGCCAGGGAATATTCCGAAAACGTGGGCGCCAGCTCCATAGCCCGCCGGGGCCTCAGGGCTTCACAGTAAGAATAAATCAGCTCCGCCGCGCCGCTGCCGCAGAGGATCCAGTCTCTGGGCACGGATTCAAATTCCGAGATGGCGTTCGTCAGCTCCCGGCAATAGGGATCGGGATACTGGTGTACCCGGGTCATAACCGCGGACATGGCGTCCAGAACACCCTGGGGCGTGCCGTAAGGGTTGGTGTTGGCGGAGAAATCCAGCTGAATTTCCCCGTCATAAACGTCTCCTCCGTGGGGATTAATGGTCAGATACAGCATAACAGTCTCCTTAGCGGATGATGAGCAGCTTCACTGCCGCACATAAAATCAGGGCCAGAAACGCGGTCACATACAGCAGCCGGCAGGCGAGAGGGATATCTCCATGAACGATTTCCCTGTCCGCGTCGCCGATATACTTTTTCTTATGCAGCACACCGTGATACCAGGCATCTCCCGCCAGCCGCACCCCCAGAAGTCCGGCACAAACCGACTCTGTCTGGGCGGAGTTGGGGCTTGCGTGGCAATACCGATCCCGCCGGAAAATCCGCCATCCGTTTTTGGCGTCGCAGCCCAGCAGGAAACCCGCCGCGATCATCAGCAGGGCCGACAGCCGGGAGGGGAGAAAATTGGCGGCATCGTCCATTTTCGCCGGTATGCGCCCGATGTTCTTATAGGGCATCTCCACATAGCCCAGCATGGAGTCCATGGTATTGACGGCCTTGTAGAAAAAGCCCAGGGGAGCGCCTCCCAGAGCCAGAAAGAGCATAGGGGCAACCACCCCGTCGGAGGTGTTTTCCGCCACGGTCTCCACCGCGGCCCGGGTCACTCCGGCATCATCCAGCCGGGCGGTGTCCCGGCCTACGATCATGGATACGGCATACCGCGCTTTTTCCAAATCCCCGGTTTCCAGAGCGGTATAGACCTTCATGGCTTCGTCCTTCAGGGATTTGGCAGCCAGAACCTGCCAGCACAGAATGCTCTCCACCGTGAGCCGAAGCCAGGGGCTGACCTGATGGCAAAGGTACAGAATTCCGGCGGGAATGGCCGTACAGATAACCGCGACCAATACCCAAAGCACCGCGCCGGCCCCAATTTCCCCATTTGGGGTTTTGGGGAATATCCGCCGAAGACTCTTTTCCAAAAGGTCAATCAGCTTCCCCATTCCCACTACCGGATGGGGGAGGCTATGGGGATCCCCCATCAGCAGATCCATGGAGAAACCAATCAAAAGGGCATATAAAGACCATTTCACGCCGGGTCACCTCCGCACTGCATGGTGAAAATATAAATAGGGTTCTGTCCCGTCATCAGATGAAACGCGCCTGCCTTCCGATCTCTGGCAACGCTCATACTGACCACCTCCGTCTCGGTAAAGGGAAACACCTTCATGCAGTCCGTCAGCTCCCCAATGGACTCCAGAGAGATGGCAGTGGCCACGATACGGGCATGGGGATTCTTTTTCAGAACCAGCTCCAGAATTTGGCGCATCCTTCCGCCGCTTCCGCCGATAAACACATGGGAGGGAGCGGGAAGCGTCCCGCAGTCCTCCGGGGCAGAGCCGGAAACCACGGTCAGGTTTTCCGCGAAAAGTGCCCGCTTGTTTTCTTCCAGCAGCTTCAGGGCGGCATCCTTCCGCTCGATGGCGTATACCCATCCTCCCTTTGCCTGAAGGGCCATCTCAATGGCCACAGACCCGGTTCCCGCGCCCACATCCCAGCAGACGGCGTTTTCCGTCAGCCTCAGCTTGGAAAGGGCAACGGCGCGTACCTCACTTTTTGTCATGGGAACTGCTTCCGCCCGGAGGAAGGCCGCGTCCGGCAGGCCGTGGGTCACCACGGCGTCAGGGGCCTTGTTTTCAATCAGCGCGGCGCTCAGGGAATCGTAGCTCCCCTCCGCCAGCTCCGCCGCGGTGCCGCTGACAATTTGCTCCTCCGGATAGCTCAGCCGCTGGCCAACGTGAACAGTCACCTGGCCCAGACCTGCCTGAGTCAGCGCCGCGCACAGCTGCCTGATTCCGTTTTCACCGCCGACCAGAGCAAACACCCGCCGGTGAGAACGGACATCTGGGACAATACTGTGATCCCTCCCGTGGAGGCTGGTCACATACACGTCCTCGTAGGAGGTTTGCAATCTGGCACACAGGGTTACCAGGGAGCTTAGTCCAGGGATCACCTCTGTTTCGCATCCATCCAGCAGAGGGAGCAGCTTTTTTGTACCGCTGAAAAAGCCCGCGTCGCCGGACATGACCACGGCGAACCGCCGGTATTCCCGGTGGGCAAGGATGTAATCCGAAATGGCGTCAGGAGCAACGGCGCAGTATTGGGCCTGACCGGGCGCTGCCACTGCCTCCAGCATCCGCCGGGCACCGATCAGACAATCGGCCCCGCGGATAGCCGCCTCCGCTTCCCCGGTCATGGCGCCCCGGCTCCCGGGGCCTAAACTCACAATGCTGACATGGGGCGTCCAGACGCACCCAAATCGTTTACATAATATTTCCACCACCTGAGAAAAGCCCATGCCCTCCCGCTGGGCAGGGCGGCCAATGACCACCAGCTTTGCACCGGCTTCCCGGGCGGCGGCGGCTTTTTCCGCGAATCCACCAGCGTCCCCGCCATCCTTTGTGACCATCCATTTGGCCCCGGTAAAGCGGAGAACGGCTTCATTCAGTTCCTGGGAAAACGGCCCCTGCATGGCAATGATGTGGGCAGGCCTCAGTCCCGCGACGCGGCAGCTTTCCAGGGAGCTTTCCATGGGAAGCACCCGGGCATAGACTCTCTCCGAAAACCCGTCCATCCCGGAAAAGGCGGCCAATTCCTTGCTTCCGGTGGTCAGAAGAACCTTCCCTTCCACGGTGTTCAGGAAGCGCACCCCAGCGGCGGCGTTCTCCACGTAAATCGCGTCATCCGGGATTGGGGACGCGTTTCTGAGCAGTCTCAGATACTCCGTTCCCGTTTCCGTGCAGGCGTCGGCAATACTTTGGGTAATGGACTGGGCATAGGGATGGGTGGCGTCGATCACCAGATGGAAGGTATTTTCCCGCAGGAGATGGACGATTTGGTCCACCGGAAGTCTCCTGGCGGAAACCGTCAGATTATCCGACTTGGGGAGCAGCGCCTCTGCGTACTCCGTCGCCACGCAGGCGGTGACGGAAAGATTCTGGGTGCTGAGAAACTCGATCAGCTCCCGTCCCTCGGTGGTTCCGGCAAAAACACAGATTTTATACATCCCGGTATCCTCTTGGCGTCACCAGTTTCCCGCTGATGGATTTTGTCATGCTGTTGCCGATGAACACCGTGCAGAACATATCTGTTTCCGCTGTGCTCAGCGCCTCCAGTGTCAGCACCCGTCCCCTTTCCCCGGCACGTCCAATCTGGCTGGCAATGCCGCAGAGCCGATCCCCGGGCAGATGCCGCAGCAAAATGTCACAGGCACGGCGGAGGTGATCCGGCCGGCCGCGGCTGGCGGGATTGTAGATCACAATAGACAGATCAGCTTCGGCGGCGTTTTCCAGCCGCTTTTCAATTTTCTCCCAGGGGGTCAGCCGGTCACTGAGGCTGATTACCGCGAAATCGTGGGTCAGGGGAGCGCCCAGCAGCGCCGCGCCGCTGCAGGCCGCGGTCAGGCCGGGAATGATCTTAACTTCCGGGTCAGGGCTTTCTCCCCGAAGCTCATAAATCAGCGCTGCCATACCGTAGATGCCGCTGTCGCCGGAGCAGACCATGGCCACATGCTTCCCCTCCCGGGCCAGGTCCAGCGCCATCTGACAGCGCTCTACTTCCCGGGTCATGGGGGTGGTCAGAAATTCCTTGCCCGGATACCGCTCCTTCACCAGATCCACATACACATGGTAGCCGATGATCACATCACAGGCCTGAAGCGCCCGATCCGCTCCCACCGTCATATTCTCGTAATCCCCGGGGCCAATGCCCACAACCGTTAATTTACTCAAAACGTACCTCCCAATGCTCCTGGGCAATGGCAACGGTGACACCGTCCATTGCGGTTTTCTTTACAAGCAGCTTCTCCGCGCCCACCATGGCCGCCCGTTCACACACATTGTCCACCCCGGTTATCCGCAGAACACGATCTGACCCGGTAAATTCCCCGGGAACCTTCCGCAGGTCCTGAGCGGAGTAAAAGGAAACAGGCAGGCCGCGCTTTTCACAAAATTCCAGCAGCCCGGTTTCCTCCGCCTTCAGGTCAATGGATGCAGCCTGCTTGAGGGCCTTTGGATGAAGGCCATGCTCCCGGCAGACCTGGGATACCGCCGTCTCGATAGCCTGGCAGGATGTCCCTCTTCGGCAGCCGACACCCAGATGCAATACCGGCGGCACCAGCAGCAGCGTCTCGTCAAAGGGCTCCCGCATCCCACAGGAAACGCAGATTCCAATTTCTCCGGACGCCCCTTCCACCGTACCCCTGGGCAGCGGGGTGACAATGGGAAAGTCCGAGCAGATCGGCACGTCTGCTTCCAGAATCCGGGCGGAGACGTGCTTCACGGTTTGGAGATCTGTGATGGTGAGCCCCTGTCTGGCCGCCCAGGCGTCCACAGAGAATTTCCGGTTGATGTCCGTGGCGGTAGTGATCACCGGAGCCGCGCCCAGAAAATCCGCTAATTCCAGAGCCAGCGCGTTCCCACCGCCGATGTGGCCGGAGAGAAGGGGCACCACAAACCTTGCCAGCTCGTCCACAACAATGACCGCGGGGTCTGTCAGCTTGCTTTTCACATGGGGCGCGACCTCACGGACGGCAATGCCGCAGGAGCCTACAAAAACCATGGCGTCCGCCCAGGAAAACAGCGGACCGTAAAATGACGGGGATGGCCGCTGAATGGAAGAAAAGCCTTCTTCGGCAAACCGTTCCATGGTAAAGGGGCGGATCTCATCGTCCTTGAAATGGGCCAAAATTCTGCGGGCGGTTCTGACTCCCTGACGGCTGTAGGCAAACAGGGCGGCTTTCATTCCCTTGCCTCCCGGAATTCCGTAGAAAAGTCCGGCGCATACAGGCGGCTGCGCCCATACCGGTCTCCCAGACAGTCTCCCACGATAATCAGCGCGGTTTTGGAAAGCCGGTTTTCTGTCACCGTCCGGTGCAGTGTCTCCACGGTACAATGGAAAACCCTTTCCTCCGGCCAGGTGGCTTTATAGACCACGGCCACGGGAGTGCTGCCGGGATAGCCGCCTTCCAGCAGCTCCCTTTGCAGCGGTTCCGTCAGCCCGGTGCTGAGAAACAGCACCATGGTGGCCCGGTGGGAGGATAATTCCCGGACAGACTGCCCCTCCGGCACAGGCGTTCTTCCCGCCGCCCGGGTAATGATAACGGTCTGGCTCACCTCCGGCAGGGTGTACTCCGCCCGCAGTGTCGAGGCCGCCCCGCAGAAGGCGCTGACACCGGGACAGACATCGTAGTCGATTCCCAGCTTGTTTAGCTGGTCAAACTGCTCCCGTACCGCGCCGAAAATGCTGGAATCACCGGTATGAAGCCGGACGGTGGTTTTTCCCTCGGCTTCGGCGGATTTGATGACTTCCAGCACCTGCTCAAGGGTCATTTCCGCGCTGTTGTAAACCTGACAACCCTCGCCCGCATAGTGCAGGACCTCCGGGTTGACCAGGGATCCGGCATAGATTACCACGTCCGCCTCCTTCAGCAGACGAGCGCCCCGGACGGTAATCAGATCCACGGCGCCGCTTCCCGCTCCCACAAAATGCACCATAGGGCTTCACTCCTTCACAATGATCAAAGAATAGTAGCTGGGGTGATCCGGGAAGCTGTCGGCGCCCTGGTAGATTTTCTCTCCCGGCATACCGCAGTTTTCCACCAGAACCGCTTCCTGTCCGCTTTCTAAGATGCTTCCGCGGACACGGGCCATGTTTTTGCCTGTTTTCATCAGCACCTTGGTGCCCCGAAGGGCTGTGATGGCGTCCCCGCCTCCGCTGTGGTAGGTGCCGGGCAGAATATGCAGGGGCTGAGACCCCTCTGCCAGTCCCTGATTGAGCCTGGCAGCCACGGCGCAGAAGGAGGGAATTCCGCTGACAATGGCGGTGTCATAGCCCATCCCGGCGATTTTCCTGTGGACATAAAGAAACGTGGAGTATACAGTGGGATCGCCCAGGGTCACAAACGCCACCTGGCGTCCCTGATCCAGCTGCTTCGCAATGGCCTTCGCGGCGGATTCGTGGCTGCGTTCCAGCGCAATCGGATCCTTGGTCATGGGCATGGGCACGGTCAGCAGCTCCTTGCGTTCCAGCTCCGGACAAACTCCCAGAGCGATTGTGTAGGCAGCACAGGATTCTTTCGTTTCCGCGGGAATGGCGATCACATCGCTTTCCCGCAGAATTCTCAAGGCTTTCAGGGTCAGAAGCTCCGGGTCGCCGGGGCCTACGCCCACACCGTAAAGGATTCCACTCATTTTTATACCTCTTTTCCTTCATACTGATTGTTTAGCAGCCGGATCAGCGCCCCGGCGCTTTCCGTCTGTCCCAGATATCCCCACTGATTGGAGTAGAGCACCGCTCCCAGCAGCATGTCCGTTCCGGCGCGCCGGTGCAGGTGGTCGTGAATCCGGGCGGTGAGCTGCTCCATAACAGCATCCAGCAGTCCCTCCCGGATTACCACCGAAAGGGCCTCCTCCGTGGTGACCGCTTCCAGAATCTCCAATGCGGCCTCCCGGGAAATGCCCGCCCGGAGGGCATTGGCGGCCAGGATCTCCCCACGGCCGTCGGCCCATCGGGAGTGGGTGTTCATGATCCCGGCAGCCACCTTGACAAATTTGCCGATATGCGCAACAAACAGGAGGCCCTTTACCCCCAGCTCCAGGGCCATATCGATGGTCTGGCCCACAAAGTTGCTGCATTTGACGCTTTGTGAAAAGGGAAGGGTCATGTGCTCCCGCAGGAAGTTCTCACCGTAGTTGCCGGGAGTGACCAGCAGATAGGCGTCGCCGGAGGCCGCCTTTTGCCGCATTTCCACCTGGATGCTCCTCACAAGTGCTTCCTCGCTCATAGGCTCCACGATCCCGGAGGTGCCCAGAATGGAAATGCCGCCCACAATGCCCAGCCGGGGATTGAAGGTCTTTTTGGCAACTTCCTCCCCGCCGGGGGCGGAAATCATAACGTCCAAGCCGCCGTGGTAGTCAGCGATGACACACACCTCCTCCAGATTTTCCTGAATCATCCGTCGGGGGACAGAGTTGATGGCGGCGTTTCCGATCGGCTGATCCAGTCCGGGCTTGGTCACCCGGCCCACCCCTTCTCCGCCGTCAATGCGGATGCCCTTTGCTTCCGTGAGGGATACCGCTGCCATAATGTACATTCCCGTGGTCACATCCGGGTCATCGCCACTGTCCTTTTCGACAGCGCAGGAAACCCGGCCCGGCTCCATCCGAATGCTTAGAACCTGCAAATCCAGGGGGATGCCCTTGGGGGTCTTAATCTGAACACGCTCTTTGCGCTGCCCGGTCAGCAGCATCCAGGCAGCCGCTTTTGCCGCTCCGGCGGCGCAGGAGCCGGTGGTGTAGCCCAGACGCAGCCTTTTCCCGTCCTTGATCAGATATTCTTCCATTTTATCACCGCAGAATCTGGTAGAGCATGGCGTTGCAGATGGCTGCCGCCACATTGCTGCCGCCCTTCCGGCCCCGGGCCACAATGTGGGGCGTGTCCAGCTTAAGAATCAGTTCCTTGCTTTCCACCACATTGACAAAGCCCACTGGGACGCCGACGATCAGCGCGGGGCTGAGCTTCCCTGCATCGACCAGCTCCCGGATGCGGATGAGCGCCGTCGGGGCGTTGCCGATGGCGAAAATACAGGGCTTTGGAAGCCGTGCCGCCCGCTCCATGGACACAATGGCCCGGGTAACGCCCCGCTCCTTTGCCTCCCGGGCAATCTCCGGGTCGGACATAAAGCAGTGAACCTCTCCGCCCAATTGCGCCAGAATGGTTTTGTTGATTCCGGCCTTGGCCATCTGGGTATCCGTGACAATGTCACAGCCTCCTCGGAGGGCTTCCATGCCCTTTCGCACCGCGTGGGGCGAAAACACCAATGTTTCCGCGTAATCAAAATCCGCTGTGGTGTGGATGGCCCGTTTGATTACCAGTTCGTTTTCCGGATCCAGCTTCCGCTCTCCCAGAAGCTCCGTGATAATGGCAAAGCTTCGCTTTTCAATGTCCATAGGGGCGATATGTTCCAGCATGGTTCTTTTCCTCCAAACAGGCGCGGTAGAAATTCACCGCAAAGGATGGGTTTGCGTAAAAATGGAAATGGGGGTATCCGGCATAGAGGGCAGGCGTGGACACCACGCAGTCCCAGTGCTTTCCGGTAAGCTCCTTCGCTGCTGTAAAGCCGTCTCCCGGCTCCGTGCAGTCCCAATGGTGAAATTCGTGGCCCCGGATCTCCTCTCCGGCCTTGCAGAGCATCTGATCGGTGTTGGCTCTCAGCCGCACATAGCCAAACCGGGTCAGTTTTCCGTTGTCAAAGCTTTTTCCCGGAAGGTATCCCACCATGGGAAGGTCCCCGATTGCCGCTGTCAGGTACATAAAGCCGCCGCACTCCGCGATGCAGGGAAGCCCCCTTTCCAGGGCGTTTTTGATGCTGCGCCCCATGGAAGCGTTTTCGCTGAGCTGACGGACATACAGTTCCGGATATCCGCCGCCCAGGTACAGCCCCTGAATGTTCTCCGGCAAAGCGGAATCCGTCAGCGGGCTGAAGGGAACCAGCTCCGCGCCCATCCGTCTCAGCGCTTCCAGGCTGTCCTCATAATAGAAGCAGAACGCCCGGTCTCTGGCAACGGCGATACGCACCCTTTCATCAAAACAGGGCAGCTCCACCGGCGCACAGGTGACGGCCGGCGCCGCTTTGGACAATTCCAGAAGTCCATCCAAATCAATGGTCTGCTCGGCCTGAGCCGCAAGAATCCCCAGCTTCTGCTGAAGATCCTTCACCTCCGTCGCTGTAACCAGTCCCAGGTGGCGGCTTTCCAGCGTACATTTCGGAAGCCTGGGAAGATAGCCCAGGGGGCGAAGAGAAAACCTTCTTTCCAGCTCCCCGGCCAGAGCCTCATAGGTGGACGCCGCGCATTGGTTCAGGATAACGCCCTGAATCTGGTTGTCCGGGCAGAAGTCCAGAAAGCCCTGTATGGTGGCTAAGACAGACAGGGAAGCGCCCTTTGCGCCGACTACCAGCACCACCGGGGTTTGGGTAGTCCGGGCAACGCTGTAGGTGCTGGCTTGGGTGGAGGTCAGACCCATCCCGTCATAGTAGCCCATGACCCCTTCCACAATGCTGATGTCCCGGTCGGCCCCGTTTTGGGCCAGCAGGAACCGAAGGGTGTTGTCGTCAAAGAAATAGGAATCCAGATTGGTGCTTTTGGCTCCAATGACCCGGCTGTGAAACATGGGGTCAATGTAATCCGGGCCGCATTTAAAGGCTCCCACCTGCAAGCCGCGGTTCACAAGGGCCTGGAGAACGGCACAGGTGACGGTGGTTTTGCCGCAGCCGCTGCCCGTACCGGCAAAGAGAATTCTGGCAATCTCGGATTCCACTTCCTCACTCCTCTTGGCGCAGCGTCAGGGTTGCGCAGTCAAAATGGAGGGTATACTCTACCAAATGAGGCGTACTCATGGCAGTGGTACACGCGCTGACGGCCAGATCCTCGCCCAGCTTCACCGGGACCTGGAAGGTGGAGTTGCCCTCCGCCTGAATGGGATCATACTGGACATCGTCCACCAGCATGTAGGAATAATTCGGGCTGCTCCACTGAATGGTGGCCATCAGGGTTTCCCCATCGGAAACAAGATCAGCAGGGGAGGCGACGCCGGCCCGCCCGGAGCCGCCGAGCAGCTCGACGGCGCAGGTATAGCTGCCCGCCTGGGGGATGGGATTGCGGACACTGACCTTATGGTCATACCAAACGCCCTTTTTGCCAATCAAGGCAAGGTCAAACTCCTGTCCCACCGAGGCAACTGGAACGTCAAAGCCGAACACTTCCTCACTAAGACCGTCACTGTAGGTCACGGTGTCCACCGTATGCTCCAGCCAGACCGCCCCGGGCTCCTGGGCCTGCTCCGCAGTTCCCGGGTAGAGGTTGAGGATGCCCTTCGATTGCAGACTCACATGGAGGGTCTGCACGCCGTCCTTTACCGTCAGCGTTCCTTTGCGGTTGCAGGCTTCACTTGCCCGGAACATGCTGCTGTCCGTTTCAAAGTCCACCGTGTATACCCCATCGGGCAGGATCTCTGCGGATATGACAGGTTCCGTTTCCTGGACTGTTTCTTCCGTGGCGGTGGTTTCCTCCGTCACGACTGGGGCGGAAGTTGCCGCTGCAGCAGGGATCGTTGGCTGCGTGGCGGAAGGCGTGGCGCCGCAGCCTGCCAGCAGCAGGGCAGTCAGCAGCAGGGAAATCAGCATTTTTCCTTTTTTCATAAAATCATTCATCCTTTCCTGGGGTTTTCCTCCGAAAAGTCCCAATGTCCGGGGAGCATTTTGCTCCCCGGACAAAGCAAAACTTAGTTCATAGCGTCCTTAACGTGGGCAACGTACAGCTCCTGTACAGCCTGGATTCCGCCAAGGCCAGCGATCTGGGCGTCCACGCTGTCAAAGCATCCGGCAGCCTCAAACATACTCTTCCAGGAGTCCTCGTCCGAACCCGCCATATCGTTATTGGCATGGTCACCAGCCACCACCATCAGGGGACGCAGGATCACCTTGGTATAACCGGCTTCCTTCACGACCTCGATGACCGCTTCGCAAGAGGTTTCCTCCGGTTCCCCTTCCACGGTGCCGATGAAGACATTCTTGTATCCCAGCTTTTCCATCTGGGTCTGCATCTGGCTGTAGGTCACCTTCGCCACATGAGCGGTGCCATGGCCCATCAGTACCAGAGCGGTACCAGCCTCAGCAGCCTCGTCGACACTGGCAAAGCCCGCGGTCTCCATGGCCTGTGCCACCACAGCCTTAGCAACCGCTTCCTTGTCGGCGTTGATAATGGTAGCGTCGGAGCCAACCTCGCCCAGCAGAGGCTCGGCAATGCGGATGGTCTCGATCTTATCCTTGTAACCTTCCAGAGCTTCCACCATCTCATCATACTCCGCGCCGTGCATCAGGTGGGTGGGCTGGACGAGAAGCTCCTTGACGCCATTGGCAACAGCCCGCTCCAGAGCCTGATCCATATTGTCGATGAACTCGCCGTCTCTGGCCTGAATGTGGTTGATGATGATTTGAGCGGTAAAGGCCCGGCGCACGGACCAATCGGGGTAAGCTGCCGCAATGGCATCTTCCACGCCCTTGATATCCTCAACCCGGCTTCCGTTAAAGGAAGTACCGAAGGAAACAACCAGGATTTCCTTCTCTCCGATATTGTCGGCGTTCCGGGGATCATCCAGACTGGCATCGCCAGTGTCCCGGCCAAAGTAATCGGGGTCAGCCTCCTCACCCTCTACCAGTTCCTTCTGCTCCTCGGTCAGTGCGTCCCAAGCGGCCTTGGCGGCGGCACACTGGGCGTCCGTGTCCTCGGCGCGCTGCTGGACGTAAATGGCGTCAATCAGTTCTGCCACAGCGTCAGCGGCGGCCTGATCGTCTACCACGGCTTCCGTTTCCGGGGCAGCGGTGGTTTCGGGGGCTGCCGGGGCCGCAGTGGTGGCAGGGGCAGCCGTGCCGCCGCAGGCAGCCAGCGGGACTGCCATTGCCAGCACTGCGGCAATCAGGGTACATACTTTTTTCGTGTTCATGGTGTTTTTCCTCCTTGTGTCCTTCGCACAATAGATTTTTATGAACAGAACATGGTTCAGAGCGGAACGCGTCAGGCGTCCGAAAAAGCACATGGACAACAGCTATACGAAAAAAGAGACCTTCCTCGGAGGAAAGTCTCATTGTGTAACCTGGGGCTACCGCATGAGGCGGTAGTGGTTGGTACAGCCAATTCCTCGTGACCCGGGCTGAGGATGCTCTGAATAAATCGTCTGCGGCTGAGAATGGGATCTTTTGCCCCAGACCCGCAGTTTGAAAAGTGGGAAATACATCCAGTATTCCTCCGCTTTTCAAACCTTCGTCTGGGCCAAAATCTCTCCATCTCAGCGCTTGCCGATTGAATCAGAGCTTCCGAATCCGCCCTGTACCAATGGCTGGCAGGTTTCCTGACTTTCGGGTCTTCACAGCGCCGCGCCTTCTCGCTTTCGCAATGGCATAAAAGCGGCGCCATTCTCCGGTTCACAGTGACGAGATCGTACAGGTTTTTCACCTGTTTCCCTTTTACCCGCTGCCCCGGGTTTTCGCGAAGCAGCGGCACCAACCATCTTTATATTCAGTTCCTACACATTATAACAGCATCCCATTTCAGTTGCAACCGTATTTTGACCTATTTCCAGATTTCTGTTTGCAGCTTGCCCAGGGCCGCCGCCGCGTCCAGAATTTCTTCCATCCGGCGGTTGCAGGGGCCGATTTCACAGCCCGCGTTGATAACCTTTTTGCAGGCTCTCACTTTTTCCATAGCCCGGTCAAAGCTGCCGCCGCTGATTTCGTGGAAGGGTTTTTCTGTAATAACCTCCGATGCCAGCAGCCGGGCCAGCCGATAATCCAGATCGTTGGTATAGAGAATTCCGGCGCAGAAGGGGATATTCTGCCTTTGCAGGCGGCGGTACACCGCAATCCCATTGCCGCAGGAGGACAGCACCAGAACCTCTGGCTCTCCCTCCGGCTTGGGAAGCTCAATGCTTCCGAAGCAGGGATCAAAATAACCCTCCGCAATATCGTACAGCTCCCGGATTTTCTGTTCCTCAAAGACCTCCTCGGGGCTGCCGCAGCAGCCGATGGTATCTCCCTTGACGCAGATGATTTTGTCGGAAATTTTCTGAGCCAGATCAATTTCGTGGAGGGACATGATCACCGTGATTTTCTTTTCCTTCGCCATAGAGCGGAGGATAGACAGAAGTTCCAGCTTGTGGCGGATGTCCAGGAATGAGGTAGGCTCGTCCAATATGATGATTTCCGGCTCCTGGCAGATGGCTCTTGCCAGCAGGATGCGCTGCCGCTGGCCGTCGCTGATGGCGTTAAAATCCCGTTCAGAAAGCTCCAAAGCGTGGACAGCCTCCATAGCGTCCCTGACCGTTTCCTCATCCCGCTTTGTAAGCAGCCCCAGCCGGCCCGTGTAGGGATAACGACCACTCGCCACAATGTCCCGGCAGGTCATCAGCTCCGGCTTCATCCGTTCGGTCAGCACCACTGCCATCCGGGTGGCCAGCTCCTTGTGGGAAAGACCGCTGAGGTTCTGGCCGTCCAGCGCCACCGTTCCCGCGATTGTTTTCAGCTGCCGGGTGATGGATTTGAGGATGGTGCTCTTGCCGGCGCCGTTGGGGCCGATAAGGGTCACAATCTCTCCCTTCCGGATGTCGATGGTAATATCCCGGATCAGGGGCTTCCCGTCGTAGCCGACGGTGAGCTGACTGGTTTGAAAATAGAAATCCGCCATGCTACCGCTCCTTGCTTCTGCGAAGCATCATACCGATGACCACAGGCGCGCCGAATACGGAGGTGACCGTGGAAATGTTCAGCTCCGTAGGCGCGAAAGCGGTGCGGGCAATCAGGTCGCAGCCCATGCAGAACACCTCGCCGCCCAAGAACACCGCCGGAATCACCACAATCGGCTTTGAGGTATTCAGCAGCCGCTTGATCAGATAGGGTACCGCAATGCCCACGAAGGAAATCGGCCCGGCGAAGGCGGTGACGCAGGCGGAGAGAATGCTGGACAGCACGATCAGCGCCACCCGGAACACCTGAATATTCACGCCCATGCTCTGGGCGTAGGCTTCTCCCAGCTGATAGGCCCCAATGGGCTTACTGAGCAGAAACACCGCCAGAGTTGTGATCCCTACAATGATGGCCGCGATTTTCACATTCTCCCAGCTCATACCGGAAAAGCTGCCCAGGCTCCAGCCGTGGAGGTTGACAATGTCGCTGTCCTCCGCAAAGGTGACCACAAAATCCGTGATCGCCGAGCAGATATACCCAATCATGATGCCCGCCACCAGCAGCGTTGCCATGCCCTTCAGCCGCCGGGACATGATCAGGATAAAGCCCACGGAAAGCAGCGATCCTATAAAGGCCGCGATAATCAGCGTCCAGCTGGACACTGCGCCGAAGGAGCCCAGGAAAAAGATCATAGCCAGCGCCACGGCCATCTTGGCCCCGGAGGAAATCCCCAGTACGAAAGGCCCAGCAATGGGATTGGCAAAGAAGGTTTGCAGCAGGAAACCGGACAGGCTCAGCGCGCCGCCCAGCAGCGCGGCCATGGCAATTCTGGGCAGGCGAATCCTCCAGATAATATTTACCTGGGTCGGATCCCCCTCCCGGAAAAGCAAAATCCTCTCGATTTCTCCCACGGAGATAGGTACGCTTCCAATGTTGATGTTCAGCACAGTAATGAGAACAAGTGCCGCCAGCAGCGTGAGAAACACGACCCCATATAAAACGCTTCTGCCAAGGGAATGCTCCATAAGCCCTCCTATTTCAGACGGTAGAGGAAGTGCATCTCCTCCTGTCCGGTCAGCATATGATGAAAGTCCACAATCAGATCGCCGGTGATGTCCGTGGCCTGGAACAGGTATTTGCCCGTGCACCACACGTCCCCGCTTTTCACCGCCTTGAAATCGGCGAACAGACTGTCCTTGGCAATCAGTTCGTCAATGGTATAGATGGGATCGTCAATGGCGGAATTATAGATCAGGTAATCCGCGTCCACTGCGGCATTGTAAAATTCCTCCATGGTCACCGATACGGAAGATCGCCTGCTTTCCGCTGCCTCATTGTCCACGGAAATGTAATTCCCTCCGGAAATTTCAATCATTTTCGGCACATAATCCGATGATGCCCGGACATTGACGCTGCCATTGGAGGTAAGGTAAAAGAACGCCACTGTTTTTCCGGTATTCTCCATATCCGCGAACTGATAAATGGCGTCCGCCTGGGTTTGGAAAAAGGTCTCCGCTTCCTGCTCCTTGTTAAGCAGCACACCGTAGAGCTTTACCCATTCCGTACGGCCCAAGGGGTGCTTCTCGTAGCTGGTGTGCTCCACAAACACCGGGATGCCCAGCTGCTCGATCATCTCCCGCACCTTGGGCGCGTGGAGGATCATGGTGGAGACAACGGCCAAATCGCACCCTTCCTCCACCATCAGCTCATAGTCCGGCTGAGAATAGCTGCCGGAAAAGAGAATATCCCCCTTTTCCATGGCTGTGACCGCGTTTTCCACATACCAGCCGTCCTTCCTGGTTCCAACCAGCCGGATCGCGTCCAGTCCGTCGATTCGGTCAAACAGCGCCATAGCTGAGGTCGCCTGTAAATAGATGGTATCCAGCGGCTGCTGAAGAACCTGGATGCTCCCGTCCAAGCCTTCCGGTACTTCTCTATCTTCCGGTACCGCCAGATAGCGGCTGTCGCCCGCCACTTCAATGAGGGCATAACCGCCCTCGTAGTAGTCCACGGAGAACTCCGTGGCGTATTCCAGCGCCATGCCGGACTCCCAGGTAAGGCCCGGAAGCTCTTTTCCGGCAGGCACCGCGATGTTTGAAGAGGCAGGGGCAGCGCGGCAGCCTGTCAGCATAAGGATCACCAATATCAGCAAGGCAGCCTTCTTCATCCGATTTCCTCCCATCCGGAATTTCCAAAACATAAATCCATATCGTGTCTCCCTTGTTTCCCGGTTCCCGAAGGGGTACGGGAACCGGGGCAAAGGCTCCCCATTGCGGGGAACGAGTATCAGCAGCGGTCCGCAAACGGCAATCAGCGGACCGCCAATGAACGAAAAAAGCCACAGCAGCGCAATGCTGCCATGGCCGTTTTCCCATAACAAAGATACTGTTGCTTCCGTAATCACACGCGGAACGCACAGAACAAACATTCAAGCAGGTCTCCTGACTCGCGCATCAAAAGCCTTCCGCGCCGCCTTCTCGGGGTTTTCCCAATGACTGACTTTCGTCTCGCGCGGGGCCTCCACGCATACAGTGGCGGTACCGTCCCGGATTCTAACCGGATTCACTATTCTCCGCCGGTTCCAAAAGCAAAGCCGGCGGCACTTGAATATCCTATGAAGCTGCTTCTATGATACACCCGAAAAGACGGTTTGTCAATATATTCTGCTATAGGGCGGAACTCGTCAGCGTTTGCGGATAGGGCCGTCCCGGAAGAACAGCAAAAGGTTATGGCCGGGAAGCGGCACAGCATTCTTGGTCCGCTTTTTATGAATGATTATAAATCATCCGTTTTCCGGGATTGTGGGGTCTTTGGCTTGACGAGCGGGCGGTTCTGGTGTAAAATACAAAATAAGCTGTTGCAGAATTTGAATTACACGTTGGCAGGGTCATGGCTTTTACAATGTCCTGGGTAAGCGGTGTATGCGGCAGCGGAGCGAGGGCCTGAGCTTCCGGATTCTGCCGAAGACGGTAAGGGCGAAAAGGAACGGCCTCCTGTAAAGGAGCCTGAAAAAAGGTTTGGAGAAAAAAGTATGAAAAAGACGGCATTGGTGATTATGGCAGCGGGCATCGGCTCCCGCTATGGCGGCGGAATCAAGCAGCTGGAACCCGTGGGGCTGCACGATGAAATCATTATGGACTACTCCATTCATGATGCGGTGGAGGCGGGCTTCAACAAGATCATTTTTGTAATCCGCAGGGATATTGAGGCGGACTTCCGGGAGCGGATCGGCGAGCGGGTGGAGAAGGTATGCGGCCGCCTGGGCGTGGAAACCGCTTATGCCTTCCAGGATATACGGGATATCCCGGAAGGCCAAACCATTCCCGAGGGACGGACAAAGCCCTGGGGCACAGGTCAGGCGGTTCTGGCGGCAAAGGCCCACATCCGGGAGCCCTTCATGGTAATCAACGCCGACGATTACTATGGCAAGGAAGCCTACCGGAAGATGCATGAGTGGCTGATACACGACCATGAGGACACTGCCATTTCCATGGCTGGGTTTATTTTAAAGAACACCCTGTCCGAAAACGGCGGCGTGACCAGAGGTGTCTGTAAGGTAGAACCGGGCCATACCCATCTTTCGGATGTGGTGGAGACCAGAAACATTATGAAGAGGGGAAATGAGGTCTGGGCAGACGGCGTACAGCTGGATCCCGAGTCCTATGTATCCATGAATATGTGGGGCTTTCCCGGCAGGGAAGGGGAGAGACCTGAATTCATGACAGTACTGGAGGAGGAATTCAAGACCTTCTTCCGGGAGGACGTGCCCGAAAATCCCATGAAGGCGGAATACCTGCTGCCTACGCTCATCGGCGGTATGCTCAGAGAGGGTAAATGCAGCGTCAAGGTGCTGGAAACCAACGATAAGTGGTTTGGGGTCACCTACAAGGAGGATAAGGCGGCTGTAGCGGAGAGCTTCCTAAAGCTGATCCGGGACGGCGTATACGGGGAAGCACTGTACAGCGATTTGGCGTGAAAGGAAATGATGTCAGCTTCAGAGCTTCCCTAAATATGAAAAAAACTTGCAAAGGCAGTCTCCTTCTGTTATACTGTAAAATAAGGGAAAAGTGGAGATACGATTCCTGACAAAAAATAAATAATAATTGGAGGAGTGCCTGTGAGCGCATCCAATATCATCTCTCTCCTGGGCGGTCTGGGAGCGTTCCTGTTCGGAATGAAGTATATGGGCGAGGGTCTGGAAATGGCGGCGGGTTCCCGGATGAAGGATCTGCTGGAGAAGCTGACCCGAAACCGGATCCTGGGCTTCCTGCTGGGCGCCCTGGTCACTGTGGTTATCCAGTCCTCCTCCGCTACCACCGTGATGGTTATGGGCTTTTTGAACGCCGGAATCATGGACCTGTTCCAGGCCACCGGCGTTATCTTCGGCGCTAACATCGGCACCACCATCACCAGCATTCTGATCGCCCTGGACGCTTCCGGGATCGCGCCCTTCTGTATTTTTCTGGGCGCGGCGCTGATGCTCTATGGCCCCAAGCGCCAGGCCCGGCACATCGGCCAGGTGGTTTTGGGCTTTGGCCTGTTATTCCAGGGACTGCATACCATGAGCGGCGCTATGGAGCCGCTGAAGGATGCCCTGTGGTTCCAGAGCTTCATTCTCCACGCTACCAACCCGATCCTGGGTCTGCTGGTGGGCGCGGCCCTGTGTGCCGTGATCCAAAGCTCCTCCGCGGCCGTCGGTATCGTTCAGGCGCTGGCCATGCAGGGGATGATGCCTTTGAACTTTGCCTCCTATCTGATCTGCGGCATCAACATCGGCTCCGCCATGCCTACCATCCTGGCCTCCATGAGCGCCAGAAACAACGCCAAGCGGGCCTCGATCATCTACCTGATCAACAACGTGGTGGGCGCCATTGTCATACTGCCCGTTACCATGCTGCTGCCCTATACGGACTGGGTGGCCTCTGCCATTGCGGATCCTGCCTTCCAGGTGTCCATGCTGCACATTATCTTCAAGGCGGTCAGCGCCGCGGTGCTGCTGCCCATGACCAACCTGGTGGTGAAGCTCACCTACAGAATCATCCCCAAGCAGGTTCACGAGGACGCCTGCCGTCTGGAATTCATCGACGTCAACCTGGTTGGCTCTCCCAGCGTTACCATGCTTCAGATCCGCAATGAGGTTGACCGGATGGGCAGGCTGGTTACGGAGAACATCGCCATGGCCAGAGAGGACATGACCGCCAACGCGGCGGCCCATGAGAAGAAAATCATGCAAAATGAGACGGTGATCGACTTCCTGGCCGACGCCATCAGCGACTTCCTGGTGAAGCTGAACGTGCACGAAATCTCTCCCAGGGACGCCAAATATGTCAACCGGGTCTATCAGGCCCTGAACGACCTGGAACGGATCGGCGACTATGCCGAGAAGATGCTGCACCTGGTGGAGCGGAGTCTGGAACAGGGCATCTCCTATTCGGAGGAGGCCCGGCGGGAGCTTTCCGACATCTGTGATAACGCTGTTTCTCTGTACAGCAGATCCGTGGCAGGTTTCTACAGCCAGGATATGTCCATTGACGAGCTGAAGCGTCTGGCACGGCTTCAGCGGGAGATCCGCAAGCAGGCAAACCAGTCCCAGGAAAACCACATGGAGCGGATGCGCCGTGGGGAATGCTCCTCCGACGCGGGCATCCTGTTTGGAGAGTTCCTCAACTGCCTGAGCCGTATCGGCGGCCACGCCATCAACATCGCGGAGGTTTCCACTCCTCAGAATTCGTAAAGACAAAAGGCTGTACTGTGGTTTCATGCAGTGCAGCCTTCGAAATATCATCCATAGAAGTATGCCCTATATCTGGGGAGGCCTTGGGTCTCGCCCCATCATGTGCGGAGCGATTGCTGCCCCAAATGCAAGCACATTGTCATTGACGCGGGGGAGTATTTGACGAATATGGAATGATTTGCCCTTCCTTTCCGGGAAAAGTTTTCACTTTGGTGAAAGTCAGTCTATGATTTGTTCATTTTTTTCGCTCTTTTTCTGGTAAAATAGAGAAAATACGGAAAAGGGAGGAAGGCCCCATGAGCGACGGAAGAAACGATATGCCCCGGGTGGAAAGCAGACTGCGCCACAACATTCTGGAGATTCCCGAGGAGGTTTATCAGGCCAGCGGTATTGTCATCTACGGCAGGCGGATCAAGTCCCTGGTGTTTTCCACGGATCTGGCCATTATCCGCAACTGCAACGCCGACGCCGTTTTCGCGGTCTATCCCTTTACACCCCAGCAGGCCATTGGGGACGCCATTATCAAGTATTCCTACATCCCCGTCTTCTGCGGCATCGGCGGCGGCACCACCAAGGGACTGCGCACCGTGAGCCTTGCCAAGGACGCGGAAAGCCTTGGGGCTATGGGCGTAGTGCTGAACGCTCCCATTACCGATTTAAACCTGCTGGCGGTATCCAAGTCTGTGGACATTCCCGTGATCATCACCGTGACCCATGAGGACACGGATATTCAGGCGAGACTGGACAACGGCGCGTCCATTTTAAATGTGGCCGGGGCGGCCAATACCCCAAAAATCGTGGAGAAGATACGCAGGGATTTTCCGGACGTTCCCATTATCGCCTCCGGCGGCAACCAGAGCGATACCATCCGGCGTACCATTGAGGCAGGAGCCAACGCCATCACCTATACGCCCCCATCCACCCAGGTGCTGTTTCGCACCCTGATGGACAGATATCGGGAGTAAGGATGGCTTCCACACAGAACAATACCCGGTGAGAGCGTTTCTCTCACCGGGCTTTTTATACGTCCTCTGGCTGAACCGGCAGAGTTTCTTTGGGCAGGGAAGGGAAGATGGGGCTGTCCAGAGACGCAATGTCTCCGAAAAAGATTCGGGCGCCGTCCTCCATCAGCAGCCACTGGTTCAGGCTGTCCAGCCTGCGCAGAGTGCCCGTGGTGGTGACATAGGCGCCGCCCGCCTTTCGGTTGTCCGGCACAAAATGGGTGACGGTGACCTGAGGCGCCTGGGAAAGGCAGCGCTGAAGAAGCAGCAGCTTTTCGCTCAGCTCCGCCTGGGCGTCCGCGTCCAGCTCCATGGCCGTCTCCGTCAGTCGGGCGGTTTCCGCCACGGCGGCGTCATAGCCTGTCAGGGCCGCAAAGGGAGAGAACTGAGCGGCCCGATCCATGAGGGACATGGGAGCGTGGGTCTTCGATATGGGCCGGGAAAGGTGGATGATGTCTTCATAAGGGCTACTCATGTTTTATGACCTCCTGTCATGCCGTTTCGCTCCCGGGCTGTGGCCCCTTCCTCCAGATTCATGCCCTTTAAAATGGCGTTCTTGCCGTATTTCCGCTTGATGGAGAGCAGCGCCTCCTGCATCCGCCGTTCCCGTTCCAGGGCGATTTCTTCGGCTTCCTGGGAGGCGGGATCCTGAAACAGATTCAGCTGCTCCATGGGCGCTTCCTTCATGACCTCCGTCTCCGGGAGAACGTGGTTGGCGCTAATATACATCCGGCGAATCAGAAGGGAGGGATCCACGATCCGGTCATATAAGGCAATGGCGGACTCGGTGAGCTGCCGGGTGGAGGCGGTCATTTTTTGCAGATTTTGGGTGCCATGGGCGTGCTTGGGGATCTTCCGGCCATACCGGTCAGTGGAGATTTCTCCGCGATATTGCCTGTTGTCAATGTCATAGCCAACGGTGAGGACAAGCTGGTCGGTGAGAAGCCCCTTGTCCACCAGATCCAAAGACAGAAGATCCACCATCTCCCGCAGGATCAGCCTGGCCTTGTCAAAGGAGTAGGCGCAGGGCAGCACCTGGCCGGAGCCAAGGGAGTTGCACTCGGGCTTGTAGGCCTTGATCTGGGCAATGGTGCATGGCTCCCAGCCCCAGGCGTGGTCAATGAGCAGCTCGGCATTGATCCCGAAAAGCTTGTACAGCAGATTCTCATTGTGCAGCTCCGAAGCCTTCCCCAGGGAACACCGGGCAACGTCGCCCATGGTGTACATGCCGTTGGCCTCCAGCTTTTTGGCGATGCCCCGGCCTACCCGCCAGAAGTCCGTCAGAGGACGATGCGTCCACAGGGAGCGACGGTAGGACATTTCATTCAGCTGGGCGATTCGGACGCCGTTGCGATCCGCCGGGATGTGCTTGGCCTCAATGTCCATGGCTACCTTGGCAAGATACAGATTGGTGCCGATACCGGCTGTGGCGGTGATGCCGGTGGTATGCAGCACATCCAGGATGATTTTCATAGCCAGCTGGCGGGGTGTGAGGCCGTAGGTTTTTAAATAGTTGGTCACGTCCATGAATACCTCGTCAATGGAATAGACGTGGATATCCTCCGGCGCCACATATTTTAAATAGATCTGGTAAATCCGGGTGCTGGTCTCCATATAAAGCCCCATCCGGGGCGGCGCGACAATATAATCCAGGGAAAGGGAAGGATCTGTCCTCAGCTTTCTGTCGTCCCAGGTGGAGCCGGTGAACGTATGGCCCGGGGCTTTTTGCTTTCGGAGACTGTTGATTTCCCTTACCTGCTGCACCACCTCAAACAGCCGGGGACGGCCCGGGATGCCGTAGCTTTTCAGGGCAGGGGACACCGCAAGGCAGATGGTTTTTTCCGTACGGCTGGGGTCGGCCACCACCAGGCAGGCGGTCATGGGATCTACTTCCCGCTGGATGCACTCCACCGAGGCATAGAAGGACTTCAGGTCAATGGCGATATAGGTTCTCTCTGACATATACGTCCTCCTATCAGAAAATGTTATCCCAGGGCCTCCCGGATGGTGCCTCCGCCGATCACCAGATCATCCTGATACAGCACCACGGCCTGACCCGGGGTGATGGCCCGCTGAGGGTCGTCAAAGTCCACCCGGACGTATCCGTTTTTCTCCGGCGTTGCCAGGGCGGGAGCCTCAAACCGGGAGTGGCGGATTTTGGCGGTGACACGAAGGGGCCGGGTCAGATCAGGGAAGGGAAAAAAGATCCAGTCGTTCGCCCGCAGGGAAGGGGAGAACAGGGCGTCGTTCCCCCCTACGGTGACAGTATTTTTCTCCATGTCCTTGCCGCAGACATATACCGGCGTGCCCAAGGCGATGCCCAGGCCCTTCCGCTGGCCCAGGGTATAGCGCACAGCCCCATGGTGCCGCCCCACCACATTGCCCTTCAGATCCAGGTAGTCCCCGTCCGGGAAGGCTTTCCTGGTGTAGCGTTCCAGAAAAGCGCCGTAATCCCCGCCCGGAATAAAGCAGATGTCCTGGCTGTCCCGCTTGCGGGCATTTAAAAAGCCGTTTTCCTGGGCAATCCGCCGAACCGCCTCCTTGGTCAGCGCGCCCAGAGGAAACTGAATCCGGCTCAGCTGCTGCTGGGTCAGGCAGGCCAGAAAGTAGGTTTGATCCTTTTGGGAATCCAGGGCCTTATACAATAAATACCGGCCGGTTTTTTCGTCCCGGCGGATCCGGGCATAGTGGCCGGAAGCCACATATTGGCAGCCGAGGTCCTCCGCCAGGGCCATCAGCCGTCCGAACTTCATGGTATGGTTGCACCGGATACAGGGATTGGGGGTCAGACCCTGGGCATAGGCATCGGCAAAGGGGGCAATGACCTGCTTCTCAAATTCCTCCTCCAAAGGGAAGACATGGTGGGCAATTCCAAGCCGCTGGGCGACCGCGGCGGCGTCCAGGGCGTCCTGAGAGCCGGTATGATACAGCTCCATGGTGGCCCCTACGCAGGAAAAGCCCTGCTGCTGTAAAAGATACGCGGCCACAGAGCTGTCTACGCCGCCGCTCATGCCGATCATGACACGGTTTTCCATAAGGTGTTCCTCCTGAAGGGATGGTTTTCTTTAATTGGAGTATACCAGCGGCGGCGGGGAAAGTCAATGCCCCGAAAATTGGCAGGGGAGGAAAGAAGAGAAAAAACATTTTTGCGGCAAAATTTCTGCATTTTGGGGAAAACTTCCGGGAAACAGGATGCCAAACGGGAAGAAAGATGGCTTTACGGGAACGGAAAAGAAATTTAGGTTACAAATATGTAATTTTTTTCAAAAAAGGGGTTGCATTTTGTAAACAGGTCTGTTATAATACCGTTACTTACAAAAACAAGAAAAGGAGTAAGTAGCCATGAAGAAGAGAATTTTATGTGCGATTTTGAGTTTGATCCTTCTGGTGAGCCTGATCCCTACGGGCACGCTCACTGCTTCCGCTGCTTCCAATTCGGTCAGCGAACGGGCGATTACCGTCCTGAAGCAGCTGCAGGGCTATAAGAGCACGTGCAGCAGTAAGGGATATTGGGGCTACGGCACGAAGTGTACAGAAAAAAATACGAAAAGCTATGCGCATGGCGGCGTTGACGGAAAGAAGGCCCATAAGATTTCCGAAGTGGACGCGGATAAGGCCCTGCGGGCAGAGCTGAAGACCATCGATAAGGCTGTCAACAGCTTCGCTTCCTCCAATGGCCTGAGCCTGTCCCAGAGCAAGCATGACGCTCTGGTGCTGTTCTCCTACCGCAACGGTACGGCCTGGATGTCCGGTACCGGCGATGTGAAGCGGGCGGTTACCACCGGCGTGACAGGCAATGAATTCCTGAACATGTTCTGCAACTGGCAGGCCAGCGACGCGGACAACAACCGTCGGCTCATTGAGGCCAATATGTATTTGAACGGCGTGTATTCCTCCTCCGTTGCTTCCAAGTACATTAAGGTTACTTACGACCCCAAGGGCGGCAAAATGGTAGCCAACAAGACGGTTTACTATTATGACAACACCCTCAGCGAAACCGAGCTGCCCACCCCTACCCGGAGCGGCTACACCTTTAAGGGTTGGTATAACAATAACAACTCCTGGGTATATGACCTGGGCGATATGTCCGGACGAAACATTACCCTGACCGCTGACTGGCAGGATGGATTTGCTTCCGACGCCAAGGATAAGGACAAGGAGTATGACGCGAATAAGGTTACCCCTGCCAGCTACACCCTGTCCTCCAAGACGCTGGCTGAAAACTTTGTTTACGAATCTCCCAACGGCCTTAAGCTGGGCAACAGCGACGTTGGCGTTGGCAAGGTTTCCGGCAATCTTAAGATCACCGGCGAGTACATTGACGGCAAAGGCGTAAAGTGGTGCAGGCTGGGTGTTGTGGATAAGTATACCTACACCTACGATGGAAAGGTCGAGGA
Source organism: Clostridiales bacterium UBA3259 (assembly GCA_002362625.1). The sequence continues at coordinate 58,851 of DEUP01000033.1, read as the reverse complement.
GCAGAAGAACGTTGATCTGGGCGGCAAGCTCTGGATCAGGGCGGGTTCGTCCGTCAGCGGCGGCGCCGTTTCTTCCGGCAACATTGACGTGAATGTTTCTGTTACCAATTCCTACGTCAACGCCCGCAGCTACGCTTCCATCTACGCGCCCAAGACTGGCAGCTATTCCTACGGCGCCAAGCTGCGCATCGTGGACACCGCCGATGAGGACGGATTCCTCTGGGGCCAGGTGGCCAAGAGCGCGGATGATGCCACCGGCGTTGCCTGGATCGCGCTGATGTATACTGACTACTCCTCCATTATCAATAACGATTCCTCCAGCGGGAATAACTCCACTGTGATTGCCAAGGCCCGGATCAACCTGACCGGCAACTCCTATGTGAACCTCCGCAAGGACGCGGGCACGGACAACCAGATCGTCGGCGCTTTGACTGCCGATACCATGGTGGATATCTACGAAATCAAGTATGTCAACGGTCATCAGTGGGGCCGCTGCTCCCAGGGCTGGTTCCTGCTGGCCTATGCGGACGTGACCCGGCTGGTAGAGGAGGACGAGACCAAGGAAACCACCCAGACCGGCTTTACCTCCTATGCGTTTACCGGCAAAATTGTCGATGTGAACAAGATCTATAAGAGTCCCTCTGAAGGCAGCGACAAGGTTGATGTAAGCAAGCTGAGCAGTTCCCAGAAGATCAGCAACGGCGCCAGCGTCACCGTTACCAATGTTACCGCTGACAATAGCGGCAATACCTGGGGCAAGATTTCTCAGGGCTGGATCAAAATGTTCGATGATAATAATTCCGCCGACAATTTCACCATGAGCGCGGCGAAGTTTGAAGTAATCGCAGACAGCGCCTCTGTAAGAGAAGAACCCGATACCGCCTCCGCCCGTAAGGACACCCTGTCCAAGGGCACGGAGTTTGACGTTACCATGATCAAGGCTACCGTTGATACGATCTGGGGCTACTCCGACAAGGTGGGCGAGGCCGATGGTAAGACCTACGGAGGCTGGGTGAACCTGTCCAGCCGGTATGTGAAGCGCAACAACACGCCTTCCATCCCCGGTGTGAAGAATCCTTCCGACATGGTGGCCACCGTCATTAATGTGGACGAGGTCAATGTTCGTAATTCTGCCTCCATCTACGGCGGCTTTGTGTGCAAGCTGGCCAGAGGCACTACCTGTCTGATTCTGGACGGCCCCGAGAACGGCTGGTATCGTCTGGAGATTGCCGGACGGGAAGACCAGGAGACCTGGGTCTACCAGCAGTATCTGGAGGTGACTTCCGGCTCTGACGACAGCAGCAGTTCCGGCTCCACCAGCGGCAGCGTGGAAACCGGCAAGGGCATCATTGCCAATACCTACTCCGGCGTAAATATGCGCCAGACCGCTGGCATCGGCGGCGCCTTCATGATGAAGATTCTCACCGGCACCGCGGTGGAGATCCAGGAAGTCAAGCAGGTCGGTTCCTCCAAGTGGGGCAAGCTGACCATCGATGGCAAGACCGGCTGGGTGTGCATGGACTATGTGACCATGATCTCCTATGAGGATATCCCCGGCTACAGTGGCGGAAACGGCAGCTCCGGCAGCTCCGGCGGCAACACCGTAACCGGCGCGCAGACGGCTATCTATACCGGTACTGTTTTGGGCAATCCCGTGAATATGAGCAGGTCTGTGGATGAATTCTCCGACAAGGAGGACGTGACCGATAACGGCCGTGTGGCTTCTGGCTTTGAAGGCGAAGGCAAGCTGATCGTCTTCAAGACAACAGACATCAATGGAGCGGTTGTACGGCTGCTGGATGGAAATGATCCCATCACCATACATGAGATTCTCACTGTGGTAGAAGAAAAGCCGCAAAAAGCAGAAGGCGACAGCGACGAGTATGAGGGGGACAACAAGGGCAATGCAACAGTAGACACGAAAACCACCTACTGGGCCCGCGTTAACGACGGCTACATCCGGGCGCCTGGCAATAACATTAAACTGGATCCTCTGGATGAAGCAACCTACACCGTGGTGGATCACGACAAGCTGAATGTCTACGACGATGAAGAACTGACAACGCAGAAGACCGTGCAGGTAGAAAACGAAAACTTTAACGGTACGGAAACCCTGTATCTAAAGAAGGGCGATCAGGTTACTGTGACGAATGTGAAAATCGTAGGCAACGTGATTTCCGGTATGGTTGAGAACAGCGATGGCGAAGTGGGCTGGGTGAACCTGTCCAAGCTGACCAAGGGTTCCGTGAATGTGAAGGTGGATAACGGCACCAACAACAATAACGGCAGCAATAACAACAATAATAGCAATAACAATAACAATGCTCCCGTTATTGGCGACACCGGCAACACCGGCAGCAGCGGTACCGCGAACAACACCAGCGGCTACAAGTACACCGGCAAGGTTATCAACACTGATGAGCTGAACGTCCGTTCCACGGCTTCTACCAGCGCGTCCAAGACAGCTACCCTGAAGAGCGGCGCAAGCCTGGTGATTTATGAAACCACCATCTCCGAGGCTATGGCCTGGGGCCGGTGCGACGCTGGCTGGGTCTACCTCTACTATGTGAATCTGACTCCCGCGGGCGGCAGCGCCATGGACGCACGGGTTGTCTACAACGACAACACCATCATCTACACCGACAGCGCCTGTACCGAAACGGCGGGCACCTACGCACGGATGGCGGTTATCGACATCTACGAGATCGTCGGCAAGATGGCCCGCACCGATAAGGGCTGGGTCAACACCGACAACCTGCTGTAAGCAGTTGTGAAAATCCCTGGGGTACGCCCCAGGGATTTTTCTGCTTGCCACCGTCTTGGGAATGTGCTATGATAGGGAAAATCAAAATACGGAGGATCCCCCATGAGCAGAGCGGATGAACTATATAAGGCTACATGCCTGGACATTTTGAATCACGGCTTTTCCGATGAACATTTGGAGGTGCGTCCCCACTGGGCGGACGGCACTCCGGCCCATACCATAAAAAAGTTCGGTGTGGTGAACCGGTATAACCTGGCAGAGGAATTTCCCATTATGACATTGCGCCGCACCTACTGGAAAAGCGCCGTGGACGAGCTGCTGTGGATCTGGCAGAAGAAGTCCAACCGGATCTGTGACCTGGGCAGCCATGTCTGGGACGAGTGGGCAGGGGAGGACGGCACCATCGGCAAGGCCTACGGCTACCAGCTGGGGATCAAGCACCAGTACAAAGAGGGGATGTTTGACCAGGTGGATCGGGTGCTGTATGACCTGAAGCACAATCCCGCCTCCCGGCGGATCCTCACCAACATCTATAATTTCGAAGACCTGCACGAAATGAATCTGTATCCCTGCGCCTACTCCATGACCTTCAACGTCACCGGGGATACCCTGAACGCCATTTTAAACCAGCGTTCCCAGGATATGCTGACAGCCAACAACTGGAACGTGGTGCAGTACGCCGTTCTGACCCACATGATGGCCCAGGTTTCCGGGCTGAAGGTGGGCGAGCTGGTTCATGTAATCGCGGACTGCCACATCTATGACCGGCACATTCCCGCGGTAAAGGCGATGATGGAACTGGATGGCTATGAAGCGCCCAAATTCTCCATGGACGAGAGCGTGACGGACTTCTATGCCTTTACGAAAGATTCCTTTAAAATGGAAAACTATCAATACCATCCCTTTAACTTCGAAATTCCCATGGCGATTTGAGGGAGGTACTATGGAATTGATCGTTGCGGTATATTCCGACTGGGGCATCGGCCGGGACGGCACCCAGCCCATTGCCCTGAGCGCCGACCGGAAGTTCTTCCGGGAAACCACCCGCGGAGCGGCGGTGATTGTGGGGCGGCGCACGGTAGAGGATTTTCCCGGACAAAGGCCTTTGCCGGGCCGGGTCAATTACCTCCTGACCCGGGGGGAGAAGGACTATCCCGGGTTCCGTTCCTGCCACAGCCCGGAGGAGGCCCTGGAGATGACAAAAGAGGCGGAGCGGGTGTTCGTCATCGGCGGCGGCAGCGTCTACCGGCAGCTGCTTCCCTACTGCGACGCCGCCTACATCACCAAGCTGGGTGTTTGCCCGGAGTCGGACACCTTCTTCCCCAATCTGGACGAAAGCCCGGACTGGGAGATGGAGGCGGAGCTGGGTCGGGGAGAAGAGGGGGGCGTTGCCTACTCCTTCCTGCGCTACCGAAGAAAATAACCGAAAAACCGTCGATTCTACTGCTGGTCGGTTGCGGAATCGGCGGTTTTCTGGTATGGTGAAGGGGTGAGAAGGAGGCGGATGCCATGTATGAAGTGAACAAGGAAGCCTTTGCGGCGTTCTTAACCCAGCAGAGGAAGGAAAAGGGCTGGACGCAGAAAGACTTAGCGGAGCGGTTGTATGTATCGGACAAGGCGGTGAGCAAATGGGAGCGGGGATTGAGCCTGCCGGACATCTCCCTGTTGATTCCCCTGGCGGATTGTCTGGGGGTGGGGGTTGCGGAGCTGCTGGAAGGAAAGCGGACGGAGAACCCGGCGGAAGCGGAGAATGTGGAGATTTTGGTAAAAAAGGCGCTGAGCCTGTCGGAAGAAGATCCGGAACAGGCAAAGCAGCGGAGAAGAGAACGGGCGCTGCTGTTTGGCGGGGCGACACTGGCAAGCGTGCTGATGTACGCCCTGGGAAGCTGGCTTCTCAGCCGTGGAGGCTATGGGGGCGGATGGAATGCGCTGCTTGTTTTTGAGGTACTGGGACTGATTTTCGGAGTGTATTTCTGGTGCTTCATGAAAGAGAAGCTGCCGGCCTATTACGATGAGAACCGGATTGGCTTCTACGCCGACGGCTTTCTGAAAATCAACTTCCCAGGCGTGAGCTTCAACAATACCAACTGGCCCCATATGGTGAAGGCCTTTCGGATCTGGTCGATCGTGACGATTTTGGTGGTGCCGCTGGTGAATATTGTCCTTACCCTGCTTCCACTTGAGGAAAAGGCGTACCTGGTCTGCCTGATGGCGGCGCTGTTTCTCTTCCTTGGGGGACTTTTCCTGCCGGTTTATCTGGCGGCGGGCCGGGAAGCCGGGGCAGGGAAGAAGGAGAAGAAACGGGGAAGATGGATCCTTCCGATTGCGGCAGTGGTATGTGTGGCGCTGCTGGCTGCTGGGGGTATGGGGAATGTCCGTTCCTCCCTTCGGATCGGCTACGCTTCCAGCAGCGGCTTCCAAAGCTGGACAGCCCAATATTACCGGCTTACGGGAACGGAAAGGCATACCCTGCACCCAAAGCAGAGCGCCTATGTGGTCACGGTGGTGACAGAGGAAGGCAGTCTCAACATGGAAATCCAGGACGAAACCGGAATGGTTTTCTCGGAAACGGATATCCAGACCGGAGACTATCCCGTTTCCTTATCGGGAAAGACCAGGGTTACAGTCACAGCGGATGGGCACAGGGGCAGCTTTGCCATTGTCCCGGAATAAGCATTGCCCGGAGCCGCAAGGCTCCGGGCGATGCTTATTTCCTCTTGGGACGTGGCTTGGAAACGGCTGGCTTTTTCCTGGGCAAGGCTCTGGGCGGAACGGCCCGGATCAGGCACTGGGAACCAGAGCCGATGAGATCCTCCCGGTGGGCGGCTATAAGGGCTTCCCGCACCAGGCTGTAGTTTTTGGGGTCCCGGTACTGGATCAGGGCACGCTGCATGGCCTTTTCGTGAGGATCCGTGGGGACGCGGACCTTCTCCATGGTTCGGGGATCCAGGCCGGTATAGTACATCACCGTGGACAGGGTGGAGGGGGTGGGATAGAAGTCCTGGACCTGCTCCGGGTTGTAGCCCATGTCCCGGGTGTACTCCGCCAGCTCCACGGCTTCCTTCATGGTGGAGCCGGGATGGCTGGACATGAGATAGGGCACCAGGTACTGATTCAGCCCATATTGCTTGTTTAAGGCGAAATATTTTTCCACGAATCGGTTGTAGACTTCATTTTTTGGCTTTCCCATGCGGCTGAGAACGGCATCGGAGACATGCTCCGGGGCAACCTTCAGCTGGCCGGAAACGTGGTGCTGCACCAATTCCTTTAAAAAGGTGTCCTTTTTATCCATAAGCAGGTAGTCAAAGCGGATGCCGCTGCGGACAAAGACCTTTTTCACGCCGGGGAGCTTGCGAAGCTTGCGCAGAAGGGAAACATAGTCCGAATGATCGGCGTTCATATTCTTGCAGGGCGTGGGGTAGAGACATTGCCGCCCGCCGCAGGCGCCCTTGGTCATTTGCTTTTCACAGGCCGGATGCCGGAAATTGGCTGTGGGGCCGCCTACGTCGTGGATGTAGCCCTTGAAGTCCGGATCCTGGGTCATAAGTTCTGCTTCTCTGAGGATGGATTCATGGCTTCTCACCTGGACAATCCGGCCCTGGTGGAAGGTCAGGGCACAGAAGGAGCAGGCACCAAAGCAGCCACGATTGCTCACCAGGCTGAACTTCACTTCCTCAATGGCAGGGACGCCGCCGGCTTTCTTGTAGCTGGGGTGCCAGGTGCGCATGTAGGGCAGGTCGTAAACCGCATCCATTTCCTGCATGGTCAGAGGTTTCTGGGGCGGATTCTGCACCACATAGCATTTGTCGTATGGCTCTGCCAGCCGCTTGGCGGTGAAGGGGTCACAGTTGCCGTACTGGATTTTGAAGGATTCCGCATAGCGGCACTTGCTGGCCTTCAGCTCCTCATAGGAGGGCAGAATGATGGTGGGAAAGCTGTCGTCCAGGGCCTGGGCTTTGAAAACCGTGCCGTCTACATAGGTGATGTCCTTCACGTCCATACCGGCGTTGAGAGCATCGGCGATTTCCACAATGCTCTTTTCTCCCATGCCGTACATGAGCAGATCCGCCTGGGAATCCAGTAAAATGGAGCGCTTCAGGCTTTCCGACCAGTAGTCGTAGTGGGAAAGCCTGCGGAGGCTGGCCTCAATGCCGCCGATGAGAATGGGCACGTCCTTGTAGGTCTGGCGAATGAGGTTACAGTAGACAGTGGTGGCGTAATCCGGCCGTTTCCCCGTGACGCCGCCGGGCGTAAAGGCATCGGTTTTCCGATGGTGCTTTGTGACGGAGTAGTGGTTGACCATGGAGTCCATATTGCCGCCGGTAACCAGAAAGCCCAGCCGGGGACGGCCGAAGACGTCGATGGACTTGGGATTTTTCCAATCCGGCTGGGAGATGATGCCCACATTGTAGCCATGGGCTTCCAGCACCCGGCTGATGATGGCGTGGCCGAAGGACGGGTGATCCACATAGGCGTCGCCGATGATATAGACAAAATCACACTGCTCCCAGCCGCGAGAGCGCATTTCCTGCCTGGTGATGGGGAGAAAGGGCATAGGGTACCTCCAAATACGAAAAGTGGGATCAAAGCCCGGACTGAAGGACCTTATCAGCCAGCTTGGCGTAGATCCATTTCAGAAACCAAGGCTCGGTGACATGCTTGTCCAGCTCCGTCACCGGGAACCAGGCGACGCCGCTGTTTTCGTCTGGCTTGACGGACAGGGACTGGGCCGGGTCTGCCTCAAATAAATAGGTCACATTCAGATGGAGATGGGAGGAGACGTAGCTGCCCCGCTTGATATGGCCGTCCACGGTGAGAACCTCCAGAGAGAACAGCTCCGGGGACAACAGCGTCAATTCCTTCAGGCCGCTTTCCTCCATGACCTCCCGACGGGCCACGTCCAGAAGATCCCGGCTTCCGTCGGCGTGGCCGCCCATCCAGGACCAGGAATTGTAGATGTTGTGGTAGACCATCAGCACCTGCTGCCGGTCGGGACTGACCACCCAGGCGGAGGCTGTGAGATGGGCCACATCGTTTCTTGTATAGATATCCACCCCGCTTTCCAGCCAGGAAAGCAGCAGCCTTTGATCCCGGGCCTCCTGGGCATTGACAGGGGTATAGGCGGAAATCTGCTCATGAATGGTCATTTACTTCTCCTTGTGCTCCAGCTTTTTCTTGCTGCCGTCGGGGCCGACGATGTAGGTGTTTTCCAGCTGGCCCACCAGATTGGCCTTCACGGAATCGATGTAGATTCTTCTTAAGCGATCCCGCTCAGCCAGCTCTTCCCGGGTCAGGCCCTGGGTTTTTGCTTTCCTTGCCAGAACGTTGATTCTGGCGATGACTTCGTTCATATTCATAGGGCTTTCCTCACACATAGCGGTGGATGACCACCGAAATTCTGTCTTTCCTGGTTTTGCCGTTGACGGTGGCAAGCCGGATTTTTCCCAGACCCCGTACGGAAATCTTCGTTCCCTCCGCGACGGGCTTATCCGGCTTTTCGCAGGGCAGACCGTCAATGGCAGCCTTCCCGGCGGAAATATACTGGGTGGCCAGGCTTCTGCCAATACGGAAGCCGGAGGCAATTACGCTGTCCAGGCGGAGGGAGGCCAGGGTGTCCCTGATCTCCTTTACCTCCGGCTCCGGAATGGCGGCTTCTTTTAAGGGGATCTGCTCCAAATGCAGCTTGGTGCGGCCTGCTGAGGTGAAATTCCGCAAAATATAGGGGGCGATTTCCGCTGTGACAAAGAAGTCACAGCTGCCCTTGCCCACGCAGATGTCCCCCAGGGTTTCCCGGGCAATGCCCGCGGCCATCAGCGCTCCCAGAAAGTCCCGGTGGCTCAGGCTGTCCCCCTGAAAGAAGGCGGCCCGGAGGCAGACACAGGGACTGCCGTCTTCCCACAGGCTGTCCTCGGTGAGATATTCCGGAAGGTAGACGAGCATTTTCCGCTCCGCGTCCTCCCAGCCGCCAAAGGCATACAGCCCTTCCGGCTGACCGAACAGGTACCGGGCAAGCGCCAATTCCCGGGGAGAGAGAAAGCTGGTATTGGCGGGAATGTTTTTACGCATTCCGGCGTTTATCTTATCCCAAAGCTTGGCGAGGAGCAGCTTGTCCTCACCGGTTTGGGCGATTTTTTCAATGTTGCTTCGATCCATACTATCACCTGTCTGCCATTATACCATAGATTATGCCTGGTGCAAAGAAGTTTTTCTTGTATCGGCGAGGGTTATGGAGTATAATGGATAAAATATTGGAAGGGAAAGGGCGGACGAAATGGTCATTGGAATCATTGGCGGCGGGGCTTCCGGTATGGCGGCGGCGCTGGCCGCGTCGGAAAACCAGGCGAATAAAGTGATCCTGGTGGAGCGTCAGGCCCGGGTGGGCAGAAAGCTTCAGGCCACCGGCAATGGCCGGTGCAACCTGTCTAACCTTCAGGGAATGGAAGGCCGCTACCACGGGGAGGAGCCGGCGTTTTCCCGGTATGCCCTGGAAAGGTTTTCGGCCGGGGAGACACTCCGGTGGTTTTCCTCCCTGGGTTTGTATACCGTGACAGAGCCTGGAGGACGGGTGTATCCTTATTCCGACCAGGCGAATTCTGTGGTGGATGTTCTGCGCTTTGCTCTGGAAAGGCCCAACATTACCGTGAAGCTGGGCTTTGAAGTGGAAAGGGTGAAGAAAACCGGGGACGGCTTTTCGGTGGTCTCCAACGGGGAGCGGATTGGGTGCGATAGGCTGATTGTGGCCTGCGGCGGCCTCGCGGGAAGTAAGCTGGGAGGAACCATGTCCGGCTATAAGCTGCTCAGGTCCTTGGGACACAGCTGCACCAGGCTGCGGCCCAATCTGGTGCAGATCAAGGCGAGCTGGGACAGTCTCCCGGCGCTGAAGGGCGTCCGGGCCAACTGCCGGGCTGAGATTCTCCATGACGGGAGCGTCTTTGCGTCCAGCGTGGGAGAGCTGCAATTTACGGAGTTTGGCCTTTCCGGGCCGGTGATTTTCGAGGTGTCCCGGGACGTGTGCCAGGGAGGCGGCCAGTGGCTGTGCCGTCTGGACTTCCTGCCGGAATTGGAGGAAGAAACCCTTCTGGAAATGCTGGCCCGGCGGAGAGAAACAAATCTGCCTGCCGGGGAGCTGCTGACGGGGATTCTCCACAACCGGCTGGGGCGGGTGCTGACCCGGGAAGCGGGAATCGCCGCCAATCGTCCCATTGGGGAGCTGTCCCGATGGGAGCTTGGCCAGGTGGCGAGGACGGTAAAGTCCTTCCCGGTGCCCCTGACGGAGCCGCTGGGTATGGACAGCGCCCAGGTGACGGCGGGGGGAATTGTGACACGGGAATTTGACGAGAAGACCATGGAGAGCAGGCTTCAGCCCGGGCTGTATGCCTGCGGCGAGGTGCTGGACATCGATGGGGACTGCGGCGGCTACAACCTGCAATGGGCATGGAGCTCGGGAAGACTGGCGGGAACGTGCGCGGGAGGAGAGTAACATGATACGCTTAAGAGACATTGCGCTGCCGCCGGAGCATAACGCCCATCAGCTTCGGTTCGAGGCGGCTCGCATGCTGGGAATTCCCAATTCTAAAATTTGGAATCTGAAGATTGTCCGCCGCAGTGTGGACGCCCGGAAGAAGCCGGATGTGAAAATCATCTACACCGTGGATGTGACGGTGGAGGGTAACGAAAAGAAGATTTTAAAGCAAAGCGGCTGCAAGCGGGCGGCGCTGGCGGTCAATGCCTATTATCATCCGCCCAGGCCCCGGGCAGCTTCGGAAAAACGGCCGGTGGTCATCGGCTTCGGCCCGGCGGGGATGTTTGCCGCCCTGATTCTTGCCATGGCAGGGCAGAGGCCACTTGTATTGGAACGGGGAGAGGACGCGGCCAGCCGGCATGAGAAGGTGGAAAGGTTCTTTGAAACCGGCGTTCTGGACATAGCCTCCAACGTCCAGTTCGGAGAGGGCGGCGCGGGCACCTTCTCCGACGGCAAGCTGAACACCGGGGTGAATAACCCGAGGATTGGCTGGATTTTGGAGCAGTTCGTGAAAGCGGGAGCCGGAGAGGACATTCTGTACGATGCCAAGCCCCATGTGGGGACGGATGTGCTGCTGACGGTAGTACAGAACCTGCGAAAGCGGATCGTCGATCTGGGTGGTGAGGTGCGCTTCCGCACCCAGGTGACGGGGCTGCGGCTGGAAGGAAATACGCTGACGGGACTTAGAACGGCAGATGGAGAGGTAATTCCCTGCGACAAGGCCATTGCGGCAGTGGGCCACAGCGCCCGGGATACCTTCCGGATGCTGGAGGAAACGGGCGTTCCCATGGAGCCGAAGCCCTTTGCCATGGGCGTGCGGATCGAGCAAAGGCAGGAAACCATCAACCGCGCCCAATATGGGACGGACAATCCGGCCCTGCCACCGGCGGATTACAAGCTGGTGGAGCATCTGGAGGACGCTGCGGTCTACACCTTCTGCATGTGTCCGGGAGGCTATGTGGTGGCGGCGGCCTCCGAAGAGGGGCGGGTAGTGACCAACGGCATGAGCTATGCCCACCGGGACGGGGAAAACGCCAACGCCGCCCTGCTGGTGACGGTGAATCCCGCCGACTTCCCCTATGAAGGAACTTTAGGCGGCATGAAGTGGCAGCAGGAGATTGAGGAAAGGGCTTACCGGGTCAGCGGAAGCTACCGGGCGCCCGCTCAGACCGTGGGAGATTTTCTCGCGGGAAGGGCAAGCTCTGGCAGCGCCGGAGTGGAGCCTACCTACCGGCCTGGGGTCACCTGGTGCGACCTCCATGAGGTGCTGCCAAAGAAGCTCACTTCTGCCCTGGAGGAAGCGCTGCCGAAGCTGAACCGGAAGCTGAAGGGCTTTGGGGATCCGGAGGGCGTATTGACCGCACCGGAGACCCGCAGTTCGTCCCCGGTGCGGATATTGCGGGACGAGGGAAGGGAAAGCATGATTCGGGGCCTGTATCCCGCGGGAGAGGGTGCTGGGTACGCCGGAGGCATTATGTCCGCCGCCGTGGATGGAATCCTGACGGCGGAGGCAGTTTTAGGAGAAGCATATGGAAGAAAAGCAAATTAACAAATGGCTCCGCCGCCAGTTTTCTGTTGTAGGCTGGGCGCTCATACTCTATTATGGGCTGATGCAGATTTTGGTCAATGGAACTGTGTTGGTGGACATCATCAAACAATATGTCAAGGGGTTTGCCGCCGGGGACTTTGGCATGGAGCTGGACTATAACGCGTTGATGAACAATGCCTGGGGCTACATCCTGACAATCTTTGTGGGAATCGTGATCTTCTGGGCGTGGAAGGGTACAGATTACTGGAAGAACGGGATCCTCAGAAAGAAAGCGCCCATGAGGGCTTCCCCCTTTTTTACCCTGCTGACCCTGATGGCAGGCGCCCAGCTGATCTTTTCCGTCTGGGTCGGAGGGGTGGAAGCCGTTATGAACCTGTTTGGAAAGTCCATCCTGGATATACTGGAATCCGTTTCCGGGGACAGCGACTCGGCGAGTATGTTCCTGTATGCTGCTGTCCTCGCGCCCGTGTCGGAGGAAATTCTGTTCCGGGTCTTTGTGCTGCGCTCCCTGCTGCCCTATGGGAAGCGGTTTGCCATTTTGGGGTCGGCGTTTCTGTTTGCCATATTCCACGGGAATATATTGCAGGTGCCCTATGCCTTCCTGGCGGGACTGGTGCTGGGTTATTGCGCCGCGGAGTATTCGGTAATCTGGTCAACGGTGCTGCATATGATTAACAACCTGATTCTGGCGGATCTTCTGACCCGGCTGATGGGACTGCTTCCCGCACCGGCGGCGGACGCGCTGAACGGCGTGGTGCTTGGGGGCTTTGCCCTGGCCGCTGTGATCATTCTGATCGTAAAGCGCCGGGAGATCCGGGCTTACCGTCAGGGAGAGTGGATGGACAGGCGGTGCCTGAAATGCTTTTTCTTAAACTCCGGCGTGCTGATTCTGACCAGTATCATGGCGATCAGTATGGTGTACATGCTGGTGATGGCATAGGCAAACGGCACCCCATTGCGTTTCGTTTCGCAATGGGGTGCTGCTTTATATTTGTGAGATGACCCGTTCCACCAGGGCCTGGAGGGTCAGCGCTTTGGCGACGGCGGCATCAATGACCTCCTGCTCGTTCAGCTTCTTCTCCGAAACGCCGGCGGCCATGTTGGTCACGAGACCAATGGCCAGGGTATGAAGGCCGCAGTGGTGAGCGGCAATGACTTCGGGAACGGTGCTCATGCCCACCAGGTCCGCGCCCAGCACACGGAAGGCCCGGATTTCCGCCGGGGTTTCATAGCTGGGGCCGGTGTAGGCCAGGTACACGCCCTGCCGCAGGCTGATTCCCATCGCCTCGCCGCAGTTCAGGGCAAGCGCCCGGAGGGAGGGGTCGTAAGCCTCCGACATGTCGAAGAACCGTGGGCCGAAGGCGTCCTGATTGGGGCCGATCATGGGGTTGGTGCCCAGGAAGTTGATGTGGTCGGTGATGAGGCACAGGTCGCCGGGGGTAAAGTCCCGGTTAATGGCGCCGCAGGCGTTGGTGACGATCAGGGTTTCCACACCCAGAAGCTTCATCAGCCGGACGGGGAAGACGATGTCGCTCATGGCATGGCCCTCGTAGAAGTGGAGCCGTCCCTGCATACACAGTACATTCTTTCCGCCTAAGGTTCCTGCCACGAACCGGCCCGCGTGACCGGGAGCTGTGCTCATCTTCATGCCGGGCACCTGGGCGTAGGGGATAATTACGGGAGATTGCAGCCGATCCGCAAGACCGCCCAGGCCGCTGCCCAGAATGATGCCCACCTGGGGCCTTTGCTTCAGAAGCCCCTGAAGGGCCATAGCCGCTTGGTTGAGAGTTTGTTCCATAGATGATACTCCTTTATCGCAGTTTCATTTGATACAGAAGAAAACCGCCCAGGACGATCTGTAAAATCAGGATCGCCGGGATGCCCAGGGTAAACTTGATGTGCCGGGTCTTGTGCCGGAAGGTGTACATGCCTGCCAGCGCGCCGATGCTGCCTCCCAGCAGGGCGGTCCCCAGCAAGGTGGCCTCCGGGATCCGCCAAAGATTTTTTCTGGCTTTCTGCTTGTCCACCAGCATAAGCAGGAAGGCAATCGCATTGATTAGAAGCAGGTAAAGAAGGATAAGCCTTGTCATGGAAAATTTCCTTTCAGGAGGGATCGTTGTGAGAAAATGGGGTTGTATCTTTTTATTGCTGCTAACTGCTCTGCTCACCGGCTGCGGCAGGGAGGAGACCATGGAAACCATTGCGGATGTCTACGCGGAACCGGCAGCGGCAACGCCAAAGCGGATCTCTGTGGAGCTGCCAGACGATGTGGTTGCCCCGGTGATGGAAAGCACCAGCGAGCAGGTATATCTGTGCAACGGCTACGAGATTGTCATTGAGACCAGGGACGGCGGGGATTTAAACGGCACCATGCAGGCCATTTCCGGCTATGAGAAGGATGACCTGACGGTAATGACCACCCAGGATGGAAACGCGAAACGCCACGAATTTGTCTGGGCCTCCGCCGGGGAAGAGGGAGAGCGCATTGGCAGAGCGGTGATATTGGACGACGGAGACTATCACTACTGCATGACCATCCTCCGGGACGCGGATACCACGGAAGGCTCCCAGATTGTGTGGGGGAATGTGTTTGATTCCTTCCGCCTGGTTTAATCAGAGATATCTTGGTACTGGGACATGACTTCCTGACACAGGGCCTTGCAGCTCTCAATGACGCTTTGGGGATAGAGAATTTCCGCCTTGCTGCCGAAGCTGATCACCCAGCTTAAAAACATGGGGGAGACTGCCACGTTGACGGTGAACACAAAATGCGCCTCCCCGTCGGGAATCAGCATGGTATCCCGTCCGAACCGATCCACCACCACGTTTACAAGGCTCCGGTGGAAGCGAAGCTTCACGGCAGTGGTCTGGCCGGAGAACATCTGGAACAGCTGGTTGGCGTGGTTAATGAGAGCCTCGCCGGTCAGCTCCGGACAGGGAATCCGGGGCTCATTCACCGGCTCGATATTGCTCATCCGGTCTACCCGGTAGCTGGTGACCCCGTGCCGGGGAGACCAGGCCAGCAGATAGCAGTTTTCGTTGTCCTGGCACAGGCCGTAGGGGCTGGCCTGATAGTCCCGGTCCCGGTACTTCCGCTCCCCGTTTAAGTCCCAGTCGAAATAGCGGAAGCGGATCTGCCGGTTGTGGGATATGGCCTCCTGAATGGCGTCCACATTATAATAGATGGTTTCGTTCATGCTCTTGACCCGGCCGCTGACCAGTACGTCCCGGCGCATGAGATTGGCGTCGTGGACACTGACCTGGTTGCACAGCTTTTCGATCAGCTCCCGGGACTTGCGCTCCGTGAGGAACCGGCTGGACTGGACGGCGTCAATGAGCAGCTTTAATTCCGGAAGCTCAAAGTTTCGGGAGGCAATGTAATAGCCGCCGTTTTTTCCCGTGGTGGAAACGATGTCCACTCCATAGTCCTGTAAGGCCTTGATGTCCGCGTATATGGTCTTGCGGTCGCAGTCCATATCGTGCTGACGCTTCAGCATGTCAAGAAGCTGTGAACCTCTCACCGGGTGAGCCTGGTGGGAGTTTTTTTGCAGGTAATCCAAAATGTAGAAGATCCGAAGCCTGGGGTTGTCTGAGCGCTCCATAGAAACGCCTCCTGAATCGGAAAGTTTCCCCTAGTATATCATATTACGCCTCCCGGGGCAACGGCGGAATTTGCTTTTTTCCAAGGAATATGCTATAATAACCCCCAATATGTAAAAGAGAAAAGAGGAGTGCTTATGTCTTTCGGCTGTCATTTGTCCGCTTCCGGCGGGTATGCCGCCATGGTCAGCACCGCCCTGTCCATTGGGGCGGATACCTTCGCCTTTTTTACCCGGAATCCCCGGGGCAGTCAGGCGAAAAAGGAGGATCCGCCGGATGCCCAAAAGGCCATGGCCATGTTGGAAGAGAACCATTTCGGCAAGCTGGTGGCCCACGGCGCTTATACCATGAACCTATGCACCAAGGATCCTGAAGGCAGATCCTTTGCCGCCGGGATATTGGAGGATGATCTGAGAAGAATGGCCGCCCTGCCTGGAAACTTCTACAACTTCCATCCCGGCTCCCATGTGGGGCAGGGTACCGAGGCTGGTATTGCGTATATTGCGGATGCTCTGCGGCAGGCTTTGCGCCACGACTATCCGGTGACGGTGCTTTTGGAAACCATGGCGGGAAAGGGCAGCGAGATCGGCGGACGGTTTGAGGAGCTGAAGGATATTCTGGAAGCGGTTGGCAGCGAAAGCGTGGGCGTGTGTCTGGATACCTGCCATGTGTACGACGGCGGATATGATATTGTAAACGATCTGGACGGGGTATTAACGGAATTTGACCGGATCATCGGACTAAACCGGCTGCACGCCCTGCATCTGAATGATTCCAAGAATCCCTTTGCCAGCCACAAGGACCGCCACGAATGCCTGGGGCAGGGCAGTCTGGGGTTAGAGACCTTCCGGAGAATTGTCAGCCATCCGGCGCTGAAGGGAAAACCTATGATCCTGGAGACCCCCAACGAGCTGCCCGGGTACCGGAAAGAGATCGAAATTCTGAGAAGCTTGGAATCTTAAGAAAAAGTTCATTTGACATACGGACGAAAATGTGTCATTTTATAACAAAAGAGCGGGGTATCCCCCGGAAAGGAAGGTGAGGGTATGGAAGAATTTTTTGAAAGCGTGGCGGAAATCCAAAATGTGGCGGCAGGCGAGTACATTGGCTTCCTTCGCTATGCCATTCCTGTGCTGGGACTGCTGATTCTGCTTCGGTGCGCCCTGCCGCTGATGACCTTCCGGCGGGAACCGGAGATCTGGGGCTGGCTGAATATGCCCGGCGGAGAACAGGTGCCCATCACCCACTGGGAGACGGTCATCGGCCGCAGCAAAAGCTGTGACGTGACGGTGGCCCTGTCCACGGTATCCCGGAATCACGCGGTGCTTACCCGATACGACGACGGAAGCTGGACCATTTCCGACGCGGGCTCCAGAGGCGGCACCTGGGTCAATGACCGGCAGGTGGAAATCTGCGCGTTGTCTCCTACAGACCGAATCTCCATCGGCGGCGTGGAAATGCAGCTTCAGCCCATTACCCAGAAGCAGGAGGTCCGGCAGGCGGAGCTGCGTACCAAGGCGGCCAGCGGCTGGGACAGCGTGACGAATTTAATGCTGCTGACCATTTTCCAGTGCCTGATGCTGCTGGGATATCTGCTGAACGGCAGCCGGGAGGACTTCGTGAGCATTTTACAGGGCTTTGGCGGCATTGTGCTGTGCCAGTGGCTGCTGTACATATTCTACTGCGTCATAAAGCGGAAGTCCTTTGAGGTGGAGACCCTGGCCTTCTTCCTTTGCACCATCGGCATGGCGGCGCTGGCTACGGTTGACCCCGGGGAAACGGTGAAGCAGCTTTGCGCTTTGATTCTGGGCGTGGTGATGTTCCTGGTGATCGGCTGGTTTCTGCGGGATCTGGAACGGGCAAAGGCCTTCCGATACTGGGCTGTGGCGGCAGGAATCGGGTTTCTGGCGATTACGTTGGTGTTTGGCACGGAATACTACGGGGCGAAAAACTGGCTGATAATCGGCAGCCTATCCTTGCAGCCCTCGGAGCTGAGTAAGGTCTGCTTTGTGTTCGCGGGCACCTCTACCATGGATCGGATCATGCACAAGCGGAACCTGATTTTGTTCATCGGCTACTCCATTGTGATCTGCGGATGCCTGGCGCTCATGAATGACTTCGGCACGGCCCTGATTTTCTTCTGCGCCTTCCTGGTGATTGCTTACCTTCGCTCCGGCAGCGTGGGCACCATCGCCCTGGCCATCACCGCCTTGGGCTTTGCCGGGGTGCTGGCCTTGCAGATCGCTCCCCATGCCCTTCAGCGGTTTTCCACCTGGCGGCATGTGTGGGAGGATCCCCTGAACAGCGGCTATCAGCAGACCCGGGCGCTGATGTGCATTGCCTCCGGCGGCCTCTTCGGCCTGGGGCCGGAGGAGGGACTGCTGCAATATGTGTTCGCGGCGGACTCCGATATCGTGTTTGCCACCATTTCTGAGGAATGGGGACTGCTGCTTGCGGTGATGGCGGTACTCAGCATTGTGGTGTTCGCCCTCTTTGCCATGCGCACCACCCGGGTGGCCCGGAGCTGCTTCTACTCCATCGGCGCCTGCACCGCGGCCAGCGTCTTGGTGATTCAGACCATTTTAAACTGCCTGGGCACCGTGGACGTGCTGCCCTTTACCGGTGTGACCTTTCCCTTTGTCAGTAACGGCGGCACCAGCATGATCGGCGCCTGGGGCCTGCTGGCCTTTATCAAGGCGGCGGATACCCGGCAGAACGCCAGCTTTGCCGTGCGTCTGTCCAAAGAAAGGAGTTCCGGCTCATGAACAGAGTAACGAAAAGAACCTGGCTTGTGGCCCTGTTTATTCTGGCGCTGCTGGTCGGTATGCTGTTTTTTCTGGGAGAATACACCGTGAAGGCAGGGGACTGGATCGTTTTTCAGGGCTCGCCCCATATCTACAACGGCACCAATATCGGCTTCGGAACCATCACAGACCGGAGCGGAGAGCTGCTGCTGGACTTAAACGGCGGCAGAACCTATTCGGAGAACAGCACCACCCGCAAATCCACCCTCCACTGGCTGGGCGACCGGACAGGCTATATCAGCGCGGCCGCGGTAGCCAGCCATGCCGCGGAAATGGCGGGCTTTGACCTGGTGGGCGGCATCTACGATGGGGGAGAGGATGGCGGCAGGATCCACCTGACCATATCCGCCAGGGTGCAGAACGCGGCCCTGGAGGCTATGAACGGAAGAAAGGGCACCATCGGCGTCTACAATTACAAAACCGGAGAGATTCTCTGCGCCCTGAGTACGCCAACCTATGACCCGGACAATGTACCCGATATTGAAAACGATACCTCCGGGGCCTACAGCGGCGTATACCTCAACCGCTTCCTTCAGTCGTCGTATGTGCCCGGCTCCATTTATAAAATTGTCACCACCTCCGCTGCCCTGGACTGTGTTCCGGGAATCGAGGACATGACCTTTACCTGCACCGGAAAGGTGGAATACGGCACCGAGGCGGTCACCTGCGAAAAGGCCCACGGCACCCAGACCCTGAGGCAGGCCCTGACAAACTCCTGCAACTGTGCCTTTGCCCAGGTGGCAAAGCTGGTGGGGCGGGAGAATATGGTAGAATATGTGGACAAATTCCAGGTGGCGGACAGCATCAGCTTTGACGGTGTGACCAGCGCGAAGGGCAACTATGACATCTCTCAGGCAGGCGCGGTGTCCTTCGCCTGGAGCTGCATCGGACAGCACAGCGACCTGATTAACCCTGCCCGGTACATGACCTTTATGGGGACAATTGCCGGAGAGGGCGTTGGTGTGGAGCCATATATTGTATCCCGGGTGGAAAGCGGAAACGGGATTACCTACCAGGCAAAGGCCCATAAGACGGACAGGATTATGTCCAAAGATGTGGCGAATACCGTAAAGGAATATATGCGGAACAATGTGATCGCCGTCTACGGCGACGGGAATTTCCCGGGGCTGAATGTCTGCGCCAAGTCCGGCACCAGTCAGCTGGGCGGCGAACAGACCTCCAACGCCATGTTCGCGGGCTTTGTGGCGGATGAAGCGTATCCCCTGGCCTTTATCGTGGTGGTGGAAAACGGCGGCTACGGCAGCCACACCTGCGTGCCCGTGCTGAGTAAGGTCCTGGCGGCCTGCAAGGCTGTCATGGACGGCGAATAAGCAAAAATCCGATCGTCTTCGGGCTGGGAAGACGATCGGATTTTGTGTTTTGAGAAGACGGACGCGGGAGGAAAAGAAGGACCTCAAAGGACCAAAAAGGCCTTTGTATATAGCATACAAAAAAAAGCGGAAAACCCATTTCTTTCTGTGGTATTTGCCACGTTGACAAATGTCCTTCTGTGAGATACAATACACCCAGATTCCAACAGACCGACAAGGAGGCAGATGATCATGAAGGCAACCGTTTCTATGGAAACTTCCGCTTCCCGCTGCCCCTCCGCAGCGGCATGCTCCTCTGCCCGAATTCGCTCCCTGTTGGACACTGCCCGATTGCTGGCGGTGTCCATTTGCGTCCTTTGCCTGATTATTCCAGGATAGTACCACGCAGCCAGGGATTCATGATGTATGAAGAAGTGGTTGCGGATCGTAACCGCTTTTTTATAGTTTTTTGAGAAAAGGAGAAAGTACCATGAAAAAGTTTTTTGCCCTGATGATGGCCGCCATGCTGGTTATGTCCATGCTGGCCGGCTGCGGTTCCACCAGCGCTCCCGCTGAGACCACGGCTCCCGCTGCCAACAACGCCCCCGCTGAAACCGCGGCTCCCGCGGCTGACGGCGCTGCCCCCGCTCTGAAGTTCGGCCTGACCGGCCCCCTCACCGGCTCCGCCTCCGCTTACGGCCTGGCCGTTCGCGCCGGCATGGAAGTGGCTGTCGAGGAAATCAACGCCAAGGGCGGCCTGCAGATCGAGTTCAAGGCTGAGGACGACGAGGCCGACGGATCCGATAAGGCTGTTTCCGCTTACAACACCCTGAAGGACTGGGGCATGCAGGTTATGTCAGGCCCTGTCACCACCGGCTCCTCCCTGGCCATTGCCGCTGAGTGCGCAAACGACAGCATCTTCATGCTGACCCCCTCCGCTTCCGCCGTGGAGGTTGCCACCACCGGCGACAACGTCTACCAGATGTGCTTCACCGACCCCAACCAGGGCGCTTCCGCCGCTGAGCTGATGAAGGAAAAGTGGCCTGACGCCGTCATCGGTGTGATCTATGATTCCTCTGACGCTTACTCCGCCGGTATTGCCAACGGCTTCCTGGAAAAGGCCGCTGAGCTGAGCCTGAACGTCGCCGTTGACAACGCTTCCTTCACCGCCGACAACAAGGCTGACCTGAGCAGCCAGGTTATGATGTGCAAGGACGCCGGCTGCGACCTGCTGTTCCTGCCCTTCTACTACACCGAGGCTTCCCAGGTTCTGACCTACGCCAACACCATCGGCTACAAGCCCACCTTCTTCGGCTGCGACGGTATGGACGGCATCCTGACCGTGGAAGGCTTTGACACCGCTCTGGCCGAGGGCCTGGTTCTCATGACCCCCTTCGATGCCAACGCCACCGACGAAAACACCACCTCCTTCGTGGCTAAGTTCAAGGAGAAGATGGACGGCCTGGTGCCCAACCAGTTCGCCGCTGACGGCTATGACGTGATCTACGCCCTGTACAACGCCTGCGTGGCTGCCGGTGTGGACGGAAGCACTCCCGCCGCTGATGTGTGCGAGGCTCTGAAGGGCCAGTTCTCCGGCGGCCTGACCGTTGACGGTCTGACCGGTAAGGGCATGACCTGGGACGAGAACGGCATGATCTCCAAGGCCCCCGCGGCTGTGGTTGTCACTGACGGCGTTTACGTACCCATGGCCTAATGGGACCATCCCTCTGAAAGAGATCCCCTTTACGTTCCCGATGGGCGTTCGCTCCAAATATGGGGTGAAGAGAAGGGCTTTCAGGCCTTAAAAATGATCACTTGGATGGGAGGGGAGACCCTCCCATCTGGGGCGTGTATGCGGCAGTCCATGAGAGCGGCCGAAGGGCCGCGGCTGCGGGAAAAGCGACCGTTGTCATAGACTGTCGAACGAGAAAGAGAGGTTATTTATGCAGATTCTCCAATACCTGATTAACGGCGTCAGTATCGGATCGGTGTATGCTATCATTGCCTTAGGCTATACCATGGTCTACGGCATTGCCAAGATGCTGAACTTTGCCCACGGTGATATTATCATGGTGGGTGCTTACATTTCCTTCTGCGTAACCAACTACTTAGGGCTGCCTGCCTTTGTATCCGTGCTGGCGGCCATGGCGGTATGCACCCTTCTGGGCATTATCATTGAGGGACTGGCCTATAAGCCCCTTCGGGGCACCCCCAGCCTGGCGGTTCTGATTACGGCCATTGGCGTCAGCTACTTCCTGCAGAACGCCGCTCAGCTGATCTGGTCCTCCAGCCCCAAGAACTTTACCAGCATCATCTCCGCCGGCTCCATCGTCCTGTTTGACGGAGACATTGTCATCACTGCTGAGGTGCTGCTGACGGTGGCGGTGTCTGTGCTGGTGATGATCGGTCTGACCCTGTTTACCAGCAAGACCCGCACCGGCAAGGCCATGCGGGCGGTCTCCGAGGATCGGGACGCGGCCCAGCTCATGGGCATCAACGTCAACCGCACCATTTCCACCACCTTTGCCATTGGCTCGGCTCTGGCGGCGGTGGCCGGTGTGCTGCTGTGCTCCACCGTTCCTACCCTTCAGCCTACCACCGGCGCTATGCCCGGCATCCGGGCCTTTACCGCCGCTGTCTTTGGCGGCATCGGCTCCATTCCCGGGGCTATGCTGGGAGGCATCCTGCTTGGCATCATTGAGACCTTCTCCAAGGTGTATCTTTCCACCCAGTTCTCCGATGCCATTGTGTTTTCTGTGCTGATCATCATTCTGCTGGTGAAGCCCGCCGGTCTGCTTGGTAAGCAGGTTCAGGAGAAAGTGTAAGGTGACGGGTATGAAACAAGTATTGCGTAACAAAACCACCCGCATGAACCTGATTACCTACGGTGTGGTGATTCTGGCTTTTCTGATTATTCAGAGCGTTTACGATTCTCTGGGCAGCTCCGTGAAGGGCTATCTGGTGCCTATCTGCGTTTACATTTCCCTGACCGTGTCGCTGAACCTGCTGGTGGGTATCTGCGGTGAGCTGAGTCTGGGTCACGCCGGATTCATGGGACTGGGCGCTTTCTCCGGCGTCGTTGTGGCGGCGCTTTTGAAGGACGTGGTGGCCGCCGATTCCCTGCGTCTGCTGTGCGCCATGGGCGCCGGCGCGCTGGTGGCCGGTTTTGTTGGCTTCCTCATCGGGATTCCCGTGCTTCGGCTGCGGGGCGACTACCTGGCGATTGTGACATTGGCCTTTGGCGAGATCATGAAAAATATTGTGGGTAACCTCTATGTTGGCACCGACGTGGATGGCTTTCATATGGCGATTTCCACCTCCAAAATGAAGCTGGGTGCTGAGGGCAGCATGATCGTCAGCGGCCCCCTGGGCGCTACGGGCATTCAGAAGCTGGCTACCTTCCCCATGGGCTTTGTTCTGGTGCTGATTACCCTGTTCGTGGTGCTGAATCTGATTAATTCCAAAGAAGGCCGTGCCATTAAGGCTGTCCGGGACAACCGGATCGCCGCGGAATCCGTGGGTATCAACGTTACCGCCTTCCGCATGAAGGCCTTTGTAGTCTCCGCTATGCTGGCAGGTATGGCCGGCGCGCTGTTCGGACTGAACTACTCCTCCATTACCGCCTCCAAGTTTAACTTCAACAGCTCCATTAACATCCTGGTCTTTGTGGTGCTGGGCGGCATGGGCAACATCCTTGGCTCCGTGATTTCCGCTACGGTGCTGTATGTGCTGCCTGAAGCCCTCCGGGGTCTTCAGGACTACCGGATGATCCTGTACGCGGTGGTTCTCATTGTGGTGATGCTGTTCACCTGGTCGCCCAGGTTTAAGGAAGTGGAAGCCATTGTCAGCGGCAAGGCGGCAGGCTTCTTTAAAAAACTGGTTCAGAAAGTGGCAGATTTCTTCAAAAAGCTGTTTCAAAAAGTGTTTCGTAAGAAAGGAGGGAAGCGGTCATGAATGAATATTCCCGTAAGATGCTGAAAATCCCCAGCTATACCCTCCTTCGGGAACAGGACAAGGATAAAATGCCCGTTCTGGATGTACGGAATCTGGGCATTGACTTCGGCGGTCTGACCGCTGTGGACTCCTTTAATATCTCCATCGGCCCCACCGAGATTTCCGGACTCATCGGCCCCAACGGCGCGGGCAAGACCACCATCTTTAACCTGCTGACCTCCGTGTACCAGCCTACCCGGGGCTCCATTCTCATTAACGGCATCGATACCAAGGGCATGACCACCAGCAAGGTCAACCGCTTGGGCATTGCCCGTACCTTCCAGAACATCCGGCTGTTTACGGATATGACTGCCCTGGACAACGTAAAGGTGGGTATGCACAACAGCATCCGGTGTTCCTTCGCTTCCTCTCTGCTCCACCTGCCCTCCTACTATCGGACGGAACGGGAGGCCAACGAGAGAGCCATGGAGCTGCTGGAATTTATGGGCCTGGAGGATGTTGCGGATCAGAAGGCGGGGAGCCTGCCCTACGGCGTCCAGCGCCGTCTGGAAATTGTCCGTGCCCTGGCTACCAACCCGTCCATTATCCTGCTGGACGAGCCTGCCGCCGGTATGAACCCCAGTGAGACCACGGAGCTGATGCATCAGATCCGCAGGATCCGGGATACCTTCCACATTGCCATCTTCCTCATTGAGCATGACATGAACCTGGTCATGAACGTCTGTGAGGCCATCGCCGTGGTCAACTACGGCCGGATCATCGCCAAGGGAACGCCGGAGGAGATCCGCTCCAATCCCGCGGTCATCGAGGCTTACTTAGGCAAAGAGGAGGGGAACGCGTGATGCTGAAAATTGACGATATTCACGTTTACTACGGCGCTATCCATGCCATCAAAGGCGTGTCCTTTGAGGTGGGCGAGGGCGAGATTGTTGCCCTGATCGGCGCCAACGGCGCGGGCAAGAGCACCATTCTGAAGACCGTTTCCGGTCTGATGCATCCCCGCGGCGGCTCCATCCGGTTCTGCGATCAGGACATCACCCATGTGGACGCCTATAAGCTTCTGCGCACCGGCCTTGCCCACGTTCCCGAGGGACGGCGGATTTTCCTGCAGATGACCGTGCAGGAGAATCTGGAGATGGGTGCGTACATCAAAAAGGACGTGTCCCAGGCGGATCTCGATAAGGTCTTTACCTACTTCCCCCGCTTGAAGGAGCGGCGCAAGCAGGTCGCGGGCACCCTGTCCGGCGGCGAGCAG
>DEUP01000033.1:0-33768 GCA_002362625.1 Clostridiales bacterium UBA3259 | reverse complement strand
GATGCTGGATGAGCCCTCCATGGGTCTGGCTCCCATATTGGTTGACCAGATCTTTGACATCATCAAGGAGCTGCATAAGGACGGCACCACCATCCTCCTGGTGGAGCAGAACGCCAGAAAGGCTCTGCAGATCGCCGACCGGGCCTATGTTCTGGAAACCGGCAAGATCACCCTCAGCGGCACCGGCGCGGAGCTTGCCAGCTCTGACGCGGTGAAGAAAGCCTACCTCGGCGGTTAAAGCTTCCCACAACTTCATAACCGGGACACCCCCTGCATAGGATTAGCAGGGGGTGTTTTTATGTGCCGAAAAAATCGTCTCCACGGCCTGTGCATCCTGTGCTTTGGTTTGGGCCTGATCGTAGGCCACTGCCTGCAGAGCTGGCTTCTGTGCTGCGGCGGCGGTGTGGTGCTGATAGGCTTTGGATTTGTGGTGTCCAGGAGAAGATAGCAGTCATACTCTTGTCCCGGCGGGAATAGGATATAGGGACGAAATAACCAAAGGAGTGGTGGGAACGTGGAACTGAAACTTGGGAAAACCAATATTCTCTGCCTGGACACTGTATTGGAGGAGATCCAGAACAGTGAGCAGACCCAGGAGATTAAACTGCCCGACGGAATGCCGGACATCGGCCAGATCCTGGCTGCCTGGGGCCAGGTGATTCTTCGGGGAAAGGAATGGCGGGCAGACGCGGTTGCCTTTTCCGGAGGCATGATGGTATGGGTGCTCTATGACGCCGAGGACGGCTCCGGAGAAAGGTGCATTGACGCCTGGATCCCCTTCCAGATGAAGTGGGATCTCCCTGCCGGGATTCCGGAGGGAAGCATTCGGATCCAGTGCCTGACCCGGTTTGTGGATGCCCGTCCGGTGTCCGCACGGAAGATCATGGTTCGCTCCGGGATTGGAGCCCTGGCTGTGGCCATGACTCCGGGAAGCGTGGAGGTATATACCCCGGAGGAAGGGGTCCAGGACGCGCAGCTTCTCAGCAGCGTCTATCCGGTGCGGCTTCCCAAGGAGACAGGGGAGAAGACCTTCCTTCAGGATGAGGAGCTGATGCTGCCCGATTCCGTGCCTCAGGTCGAAAAACTTGTCTACTACCGGATGGATCCCAGAATCCAGGACAAAAAGGTACTGGCGAACAAGGTGGTTTTCCGGGGCGCTACCGATCTGCATATCCTGTTCCGGACGGAGGCGGGACAGCTGCACAGCTGGGATTTTGAGGTGCCCTTCTCCCAATACGCGGATCTCAGCGGAGAATATGGCAGCGACGCCCAGGCGGACTTTATGCTCTGTCCCACCAGTCTGGATCTGGAGGTGGACGACGAAGGGCACCTGCGTCTAAAATGCGGTGTGGCGGCCCAGTACCTCATCACAGACAAGCAGCCGGTAAGCCTGATCGAGGACGCCTACAGCCCGGGACGGGATTTGGATATCCAGCAGGAGATGTTGGAGCTGCCTGCCATTTTGGAAAACCGGCGGGAGACCCTCTATGGGGAGGAAAGCATCCAGGGCGAGGCTGACGTGGCGGCGGACGTGAGCTTTCTGCCGGACTTTCCCAGGCAGAGCCGGACAGAGACCGGAGTGGAAATGGAGATTCCCGGATCCTTTCAGGTGCTCTACTACGGTGAGGACGGACGCCTTCACGCCGCTTCCGCCCGATGGGAAGGAAAGCACGCCGTTGCGGCGGACGCAAACAGCCGGATTCAGGCCATTGTGTCCTCCGGTGTGCCTCAGGCGGTGGTGGGCGGCGGCAGCATCCTGGCGAAGGCGGAGGTGCCCATGGAAATGGTGACCACCGTCCGGCAGGGTATTCCCATGGTCACAGGGGTGACATTGGGGGATGCGCGTCCGGCGGATCCCAACCGTCCCTCGCTGATTCTGCGGCGGGCAGGGGAGAAGCGGCTGTGGGACATCGCCAAAAGCTGCGGCTCCACGGTGGAGGCCATCCGAAAGGCAAACGGCCTGACGGAGGAGCCGTCCCCCAATCAGATGCTTTTGATCCCCGTTTCCTGAATGCGCATACCGCCCTCCCAATTTTTGCGGGAGGGCGGTATTGTACGTCCCTATGGTTTTGCCTCCGCTCCGGGGGGAGCCGGAACGGAGGCAGGGCAGACAGTCGCAGTTTGGGGGTAGTCCGCCGAAAACCAGTATACATCAAAGTCTATAGGAAAAACAGGGAATCCTGTCGAAGAGTGACGGAAATTTTTCTTGGGAGGTTCTGAATAAATCGGCAAGAGCAGATGGCAAAAGATACGCCAGCTGCCGCAGACGATTTATTCAGAATTTCCCTTGTAAGTGTTGACAAGCGGTGATATAATATCCTATAGAAACTTTTTACAGAAGGTGTAATTATGACAAAAATTGACGTATTTTCCGGCTTCCTGGGGGCGGGTAAAACAACCCTCATCAAGAAGCTGATCTCCGAAGCCTACAAGGGCCAGAAGCTGGTGCTCATTGAGAACGAGTTCGGCGAGATCGGCATTGACGGCGGCTTCCTTCAGGATGCGGGCATCAACATCACCGAGATGAACTCCGGCTGCATCTGCTGCTCCCTGGTGGGCGACTTCGGCAAGGCTCTGAATCAGGTGATCGAGCAGTATCATCCCGACCGGATCCTCATTGAGCCCTCCGGCGTGGGCAAGCTCTCCGATGTGATCGGCGCTGTGAACAAGGTGACAAACGAGGAAGTGACCCTGGGCTATACCGTGGCCGTTGCCGACGCGGGCAAGGTCAAGGTGTATATGAAGAACTTCGGTGAGTTCTACAACAACCAGATAGAGACCGCCTCCACCATTATTCTCTCCCGCACCGATTCCATTCCCCAGGCAAAGCTGGACGCGGCTGTTGCCCAGCTGCGTGAGCATAACGCTGTTGCCACCATTGTCACCACCCCCTGGTCTGCCCTCACCGGCGATCAGCTGATGGAGGCGATGGAGGGGAAGGCATCCCTGGCCGCGGAGCTTGCCCGGATGGAAATGGAGCGCCTGAATCAGGAGGACGAGGAAGAAGAGCATCATCACCATCATCATGACGATGACCACGACCACGAAGAAGAGCATCACCACTATCATGACCATGACGGCGATCACTGCTGCTGTCACGATCATGAGGAGGAGCATCATCACCACGAGCATGACCACGAGCACGAGGACGGCCACTGTTGCTGCGGCCACGACCATGAAGAGGAGCACCATCACCAGCATGAGGAAGAGCATCATCATGACCACGGTGAGGCGTGTACCTGCGGCTGTCATGACCATCACCACCATCATCACCATGCCGACGAGGTGTTCACCTCCTGGGGTGTGGAGACTGCCAGGAAGTTCCGGAAGGAGGCCGTTGAGCATGCCCTCCAGGAGCTGGATTCCGGCAAGTATGGTATGATTCTCCGGGCCAAGGGCATCCTGCCCGCCGAGGACGGCAGCTGGATCCACTTTGACTTTGTGCCTGAGGAGCATGACATCCGCACCGGCGGCGCGGACATTACCGGCAAGCTGTGCGTCATCGGCTCTAAGCTGGACGAGGACGGTCTGAAAAAACTTTTCGAGGTGTAAGCCATGCAGCAGATCCCCGTATATGCCTTTACCGGATTCCTGGATTCCGGCAAGACGAAGTTTATCCAGGAGACCCTGGAAGACCCCCGGTTTAATGCCGGAGAGCGGACGCTGCTTCTGGTGTTTGAGGAAGGGGAAGAGGAATATGACATTTCCGCCTATCCCCATCAGAATGTGTATCTGGAAACCCTGGATCAGCAGACCGTGACTACCAAGGAGCTTCAGGCCCTGGCAAAGAAATATAAGGCCCAGCGGGTGGTGGCGGAGCTGAACGGAATGCAGCTTGTGGGGGATCTCTACATGCGCTTCCCGGAGGAATGGGTGGTGGCCCAGGAGGTCATGTTTGCCGACAGTACCACCATCATGGCCTATAACAACAACATGCGCAATTTGGTCATGGATAAGCTCATGGGCGCTCAGATGGTGGTTTTCAACCGTATGACCCCCGGGGGCGATCAGATGCCGTTGCACAAGCTGGCCAGGGCCGCCAGCCGCCAGATCGACATTCTTTACGACTACACGGACGGCACCACCGCCTATGACGAGATCGAGGATCCCCTGCCCTTTGACATTAACGCCCCTGTGATTGAGGTCAGGGACGAGGATTACGCTTTGTGGTATCGGGATGTGTCCGAGGAGCCTGAGAAGTATGACGGCAAGACCGTCCGCTTCAAGGCCCAGGTGGCCATGCTCCGCCGGGACAAGAACGGCATGTTCGCGCCGGGACGGTTCGTCATGACCTGCTGTGTGGAGGACATTCAGTTCTGCGGCATTCCCTGCCGCTATGGAGACGCCGCCAGCCTGGAATCCCGTTCCTGGGTCATGGTTACGGCGAAGATCAGCGCGGAGAAGCATAAGCTCTACAAGGGCGACGTTGGCCCCGTGTTGACGGCGCTGAAGGTGGAAACCGGCGCCGCGCCCGCGGAGCCGGATGTGGCTACCTTTTGAGTATCTTCTGCCATGTATAAGTAAGAGGGAAGGGTACGTTCCGCAAGGGACGCACCCTTCAGGCCGTCGTAAATCCCCTTTGGGGCTTTCCGACGGAAAGGATGCAGTCTGCTTAGCGCACAACTCGTACACACGCAGCCTGAGAGGTATTTTCTGCCAGGTACACGCCCCGGCAGAAAATGATTCGACTCTATTCGCCGCTGGGGCGGCGAACTCTGCGAGGCCCTTTTCGACATTCTGAAGGGTGCGTTCCGCAAGGGACGCACCCTTCCTTTGGTTATCCAAAGGGAATGCCTGATGAATAAAGCCGCTGTCATGGCCTGCTCAGCAGACATTTAAAATGAATTTTCTGTAAACGTGCGGTTTTCACTGGAAAGCTGCTGCGGATTAGGGTTGCATTCAAAGGAAAATTGGTGTATACTACCATTGAGTTTGTATGCCTGGGGCGTAAGGAAAGGGGGATGTGAGATGGAAAAGAAAAAGGTCTTGTTCGTGGCAACCGTGGTCAAGACCCATCTGATGCAGTTCCACCTGCCCTATCTCAAGATGTTCCATGATATGGGATGGGAAACGGCTGTGGCCGCAAAGAATGACTATGAGGATCCCGAGGAGTGTCAGATCCCGGACTGTGACCGCTATTTTGACATTCCCTTCCATCGCTCTCCCATGAATATAGACAATATAACCGCATACCAAATGCTGAAGAAAATCATAGACGAGGAGCACTATGATTTGATTCACTGCCATACGCCTGTGGGCGCTACCATCGCCCGACTGGCGGCCAGGAAAGCCAGACGGAAGGGCACCAGGGTTATCTACACGGCCCATGGCTTCCACTTTTTCAGCGGCGCGCCGATGAAGAATTGGCTCCTGTACTACCCTGCGGAGTGGCTCATGTCCTTCCTGACCGATGATCTGATTACCATAAACAAGGAAGATTTTGACCGGGCTAAAAAGCACATGCACCCAAAACACCTGCAATACGTTCCCGGTGTGGGTATCAACAGGTCGAAATTTGTCATCACAGCCGCTCAGCGCCAGGAAAAGCGAAGGGAGCTGGGCTTTGGGGATGAGGATTTCCTGATCCTGACCGTGGCGGAAATGACGAAGAATAAAAACCATATTACCATTCTCAACGCCCTGGCTGCCATGAAGGACATGCCGGAATTTTCCCATATCCACTATCTGCTCTGCGGACGGGGAGAGCAGTGGAACCCCCTGGAAGAGGCTGCGGAGGATTTGGGACTGTCCGGTCACGTCCACTTCCTGGGCTATCGGACAGATGTATGGTCGCTGTACGGAGCCTGTGACCTGTTTGCCTTTATGACCTATCGTGAGGGACTTCCCGTTTCCCTGATGGAGGCGATGGCCGCGGGAATGGCCATTGTCTGTACCCGTGTTCGCGGGAATGTGGACCTTATTGAAGACGGCGTATCCGGCGTGTTTGTGGAAAACGATCCCCAGGCCTTGGAAAAGCAGATTCTTGCCCTGTATTGGGATCCTGAAAAGCGCTCTGACCTGGGGGCTGGGGCGATGGAGGGCGTGAAGCCTTTCGGGGAGGAAACCGTCCACAAGAAAATGCGGGAAATCTATGAAACCTCTGAATAAATCGTCCGCGGCTGGACAGCGGATCTTTTCCTCCAGTCGTGCAGTTCAAAAAGCAAGAAATACATCCAGTACTCCCTTGCTTTCTGAACTTTCGCCGGGAGGAAAATCTCTCGCTGTCAGCTCTTGCCGATTTAATCAGAGCTTCCCTGTTTTGAAATATAAAAAAGGAGGGGCGCCCATGGCGGGAACCCTGATCGTATCGCTGGACTTTGAACTGTTCTGGGGAATGCTGGACGTGTGTCCCCTGGAAGATTATGAAGACCATGTTCTGGGCGGCAGGGAGGCCATTCCCAAGCTGCTGGCCCTGTTTCAGAAATATGACATTCACGCCACCTGGGCGGCTGTGGGCTTCCTGTTTGGGGAGAGCCGGGAGGAGCTGATGTCTTTCTTTCCGGAAAAGAAGCCCGGGTACGCGCATCCGGGACTCAGCCCCTATGATTACTTTCCCAAGGTCGGGGACAATGAGGAGGAAGCACCCTGCTTCTATGCGCCCTCTTTGCTGAAGCTGATCTCCCGGACGCCGGGTCAGGAGATTGGAAGCCACACCTTTTCCCATTACTACTGCCGGGAAAAGGGTCAGACCCCGGAGGAATTCGCCGATGATATGAAGGCGGCCCGGGCCATTGCCCAGGCTCACGGCTATGATGTTCACAGCGTGATCCTGCCCCGGAACCAGTGCGAGGGGCCCTATACCGAGGTCTTGCGGGAGACGGGCTTTACCGCCTATCGGGACGAGGAAAACGATTGGATCCACGAGAAAATTCACATCCGGCCCCTGCTGCGTCTGCTGCGTCTGGCAGACGTATATTTTCCGCTGACAGGGCAGGGGGGCTACGCGCCGAAAAATGAAAACGGTATCTGGAATCTGACCGGTTCCCGGATGTTTAAGCCGATTTTGAAGCCCCTGTACTTTATGGAGGGGCTGAAGCTTCACCGAATCAAAAGGCAGATGCTTCACGCGGCCAGAAACGGCCTGACCTTCCACCTGTGGTGGCATCCCCATAACATCGGCGTTCGGACAGAGGAGCACCTCCGCCAGCTGGAGGAGATTTTCCGGTATTACGCGCAGCTGAAGGAAAGCTGGGGCATGGTCAGCCGGAACATGGGCGAAATGGCGGAGGAGCTGGAAAGAAAAGAGGGCTTGCCATGAAAGTGATACACGTCTTGAATTCCAAGGAGTATACCGGGGCGGAGAAGGTGGTCTGCCAGATCATCCACGATTTCCAGGACACGGATGTGGAGATGGTTTACTGCAGCCCGGACAGCGAAAATATCCGGATGATGCTGGGGCAGCAGGGCGTGACCTTCCTGCCCATGGAAAAGCTGACGCCAAAGGAATTAAAAAGGGTGCTCCGGGAGCAGAAGCCGGATGTGATTCACGCCCACGATATGCGGGCAAGCTTCGTGTCGGCCCTGTGCTGTGGGAAGATTCCCATGATTTCCCACATTCACAATAACGCCTATGACGCCCGGGGACTGAGCCTGAAGTCTGTCGCTTATCTGCTGGCGGGTTTTCGGGCGAAGCACATTGTGTGGGTATCCAACAGCTCTTACGAGGGGTATCTTTTCCACAGGCTGTTCGCGAAAAAGAGCAGTGTGCTGTATAATGTTCTCGATGAGAAGGAAATTTTTCAGAGGCTTTCGGAGGATGGGAGAAGCTACGACTTTGACATGATCTATGTGGGTCGGCTGACCTATCAGAAGGATCCCCAGCGGCTGATGCGGCTGTGCGCCCGCTTGAAGGAGCACAAGCCTGATTTGCGGGTGGCCATTGTGGGCATCGGCGAGCTGGAGGAAGAAGTGAAGAAGCTGTGCGGGGAGCTTAAATTGCAGGATTGCGTTCAGTTCCTGGGCTTCCAGCCGAATCCCATCAAAATGGTGAGCGGCAGCAAGGCCATGATCCTGACCTCCCGGTGGGAGGGTACGCCCATGTGCGCCCTGGAAGCCATGGCCCTGGGCACCCCGGTGGTCAGCACCCCTTCCGACGGTATGAAGGATCTCATTGACCCGGATGTGAACGGCTGCCTGGGAGAAACAGACGAGGAACTGGAAGAAAGCCTCCTGAGGATTTTCCGGGACGAGGCCTTCCGGAAGACCCTTTCGGAAAACGCTGTGAAGAAATTCCAGAAGATCAACGACGCCGAAGGGTACAAAAAAGCCATTGCCCAGTGTTACCGGTGGGGGAGAAGAGCATGAGGATCCTGCAGGTGCTTCCCTATTTTTGCTTCGGCGGCGCGGAGACCATGTGCGAAAATC
The DNA here is from genome assembly GCA_002362625.1 of Clostridiales bacterium UBA3259. Next base: position 25,404 of record DEUP01000033.1, on the reverse strand, counting down.
TGACATGCGCATTGATTGCCCAGGGGCATGAGGTGACGGTGGTCAGTCTGTATGGGGAGCGTACGCCCATTTCCCGGCGGATGGAGGAGGCCGGGGTTCGGATAATCTATCTGGACAAAAGGCTTGGATTGGATATTTCCATGGTGCCGAAGCTGAAGCGTATTATGAAGGAAGATAAGCCGGACGTGGTGCATACCCATCTGGACGTGATTAAGTACGCCGTGGCTGCCGCCAGACTGGCCGGGGCGCCCAAATGCGTCCACACCGTCCACAACGTGGCAGACAAGGAAGCGGAGGGAAAGGCGCAGAAGGCAATCAACGGGTTTTACTTCCGGCGGGGCTGGTCCGTGCCGGTGGCGCTCAGCCCGGAGGTGCAGGCCTCCGTTATGGCTTTTTATGGGCTGAAAAAGGAGCGGGTTCCCGTTGCCTATAACGGCGTGGATCTGTCCCGGTGCCTGCCTAAGGAAAGCTACCGCGCCGGAGAGGAATTCCATATTCTTCATATCGGCAGATTCAACGAGCAGAAAAACCATGAGCTGCTGCTGAAGGTGTTCTGGAGGCTTTCACAGGAGAATCCCGGGCTGCGCCTGGAGCTCATCGGCGAGGGAGAGCTTCGGCAGAAGCTTGAGCGGCAGGCCGTGGCTTTGGGGATCGATAAACGGATTGTCTTTCTTGGCGCTCAGACCAATGTATATCCTTACCTGCAAAAGGCGGATTTGTTTCTTCTGCCCTCCCGGTATGAGGGGATTCCCATGACCATTATTGAGGCAATGGGCACAGGACTGCCCATTGTGGCGACAGCCGTGGGCGGAGTGCCGGACATGCTGCAAAACGGCGTGGATGGCTTCACCGTTCCCTGTGAGGAGGAGGAAATCACGGAGGCCTGTGCGAAGGTGATCCGGGATGAAGGGCTCCGGGAACGGCTGGGCAGGGCGGCCAGAGAAAACGCCCGCCGTTTTTCCGCGGAAGCCATGGGAAAACGGTATGTGGAAATCTATACGAAATAAGAAATGAGGTGGAGCGTTTGAACGGCGAGAAAATCTCCGTGGTGGTGCCGGCCTATAATACGGGACGGTGGCTGAATCGCTGTCTGGACAGCTTGCTGAACCAGACCTATGAAAGCCTGGAGGTTATCGTGGTCAACGACGGCTCCACAGACAATACAAGGCAGGTGCTGGACGCCTACGCCGGGGAGCACCCTGAGGTGAAGGTGATTCACAAGGAAAACGGTGGCGTGACCTCCGCCCGGCTGCGGGGTGTGATGGAAGCAAAGGGAGACTGGATCGGCTTCATGGACGGAGACGACCAGGTGGAGCCGGATATGTATGAGCGGCTTTATGAGAACGCCCGGAACGCCGGAGCGGAAATTTCCCACTGCGGCCATCAGGTTCTCTTCCCTGACGGAAGGGTGGAATATGTCCACAACTCCGGCGTCAAAAAAAGGCAGGATCATCTCACCGGTCTGCGGGATCTGCTGGACGGAGGTCTGGTGGAATCCAGCCTCTGCACGAAGCTCTTTCGGAAAGGGCTTTTTTCCGGTCTTTCCGATTGGATGGATCCCGCAATTAAGAATAATGAAGACCTGTTCATGAATTACTACCTGTTTGCCCGGGCACAGACAGCGGTCTATGAGGATTTTTGCCCCTATCACTACATTCTCAGGGCCGGCTCCGCATCCTATAACCAGCTCCATGAGCACAGTCTCTTCGATCCGATTCAGGTGCGGCAGAAGATTTTGGAGGCTTGCGAACCTGACATGAAGGAGGCGGCCCGTGCCGCCCTGATGCGAAACTGCCTCTTTGCCTATGGGCAGCTGTCCCTGAATTTGGACAGGCGATATGACGCGTTTCGAAACCGCGTCCGGCGGCTGTTACAGGAGCAGAGGGAGTTCTTTCCGATGCTTTCCAGACGAAACTGGGTATTGGCGAAGATGATCTGCACCGCCCCCTGGAGCTTCCACATTGCCTACAGGCTGTATGTGAAATGCTTTCAGCGGGAAGAACAGCACTAGAAAGGAAGGTTGCCGCCATGGAGCCGCTGATCAGCGTGGTTGTTCCGGTATACAAGGTGGAACGGTATTTGGACAGGTGTATCCAGTCCATTGTGGCGCAAACTTATCATAATTTGGAGATTCTGCTGGTGGACGACGGCTCCCCGGATGAATGCGGAAGGATTTGCGACCGCTGGGCGGAAAGGGACAGCAGAATCCGGGTGATTCATCAGGAAAACCAGGGCGCCGGGGCTGCCCGCAATGCCGCCCTGGACGAGGCTTGTGGGGAACTGATGGGCTTCGTGGACAGTGACGACTATATCGCTCCGCAAATGTACGCTTACCTATACAGCCTCATGGAGAAAGACGTGGATATCGCGGAATGTGAGATCCTGGAAACGGAGGAGGACAGCTGCCCTCTGGATGACGGCAGTCAGGGAGAGATTCACGGCTGCCCGGCGATGGAGGCTATGTCGCTGCACATTCAGGATACCTGGTTCCGTCAGACGCCCCCCAATAAGCTCTACCGCAGACGGGTGCTGGAAGGTGTGCGCTTCCCGGTTGGGAATCTGATCGACGATGAATATTTTACCTATCGGGCCATCGGCGCCTCCCGGCGGCTGGTTCACTCCACGGCTCGGATGTATGCCTACCGGCAGCAGCCCGGCAGCGCCATGCATAAGCCCTATTCCCTCAAGCGCCTGGAAGGCATCCGGGCAAAGCGGGAGCGGCTGGCTTTCTTGGAGGAACACATGCCTTGTCTGGTTCCTCAGGCGAAGGACGATCTTCTCATGAGCTGCCTGTACGGCATGCAGGGAACCCTTCGAAACCTGAAGGGAGAAGAACGGCGGCAGGCGGAGGCGTTTTTATACGCATCGCTGGCTTCTGTAAAGCCTATTCCGGGAGACGAAAGCCGCGGCGGGAAGCGAGGCGTGCTGCTGCGGTGCGTGCGGAAGTTCCCCAAGGGGACGGCCCGGATGGTGAATCTGCTGGAAGATTTGGGTATTTTCAAATAAAGGAGGGAACGGCCTGTGGAATATGCCTATCCCGTTACGGTTTTTACGCCAACCTATAATCGGGCATATATTTTGGAGAAGCTATACCGTTCCCTGCGGCGTCAAACCTGTACGGACTTTGAATGGCTGGTGGTGGACGATGGTTCCTCGGATGGGACGGAAAGCCTGTTTGAGGCATGGGGCAAAGAAAGAAACCCCTTTCCCATCCGGTATGTGAAGCAGGAAAACGGAGGCAAGTGCCGGGCCATCAACCATGGCCTGCGGGAGGCCCGGGGGAAGCTGTTCTTCACCGTGGACTCGGACGATTACCTGACGGACGATGCCGTGGAAAAGATCATTGCCTGGGAAGAAGCCCTTCCGAAGGATCAAAAATACTGCGGGTTTGCGGGGAATCTGGGAACGTCGCCGGAGGTGACGCCCAATAAGCCCCTGCCTGGCCCATACTTTGACGGCACCGCCTTTGACCGATACGGAATCGTGGAAGGGGAACGGGCTTCGGTTTTTTATACAGAAATCCACCGCGGATATCTCTATCCGGAGTATCCGGGAGAGAAATTCATGACGGAGGCAGTCACCTGGAACCGTATGGCAAATGACGGCTTTCGGATGCGGTTTTTTAATGATATTATCTGTATCTACGAATACAGGGCGGATGGGCTTACCAGAGCGGGCTATGACCTGTTCCTGAAGAATCCCCGGGGTACGGCGCTGTTCTTTCGGGAAAAAGCCGTTTTCTTCCATTATCCCCTGAAAACCAAGCTGGGCATGTGGTACGGCTTTACCTGCGACGCCATGGACTCCTGTACCAACGCCCAGATTGCGGAGTTTATTGATATGCCCTTATGGCTGGTGGAGCCTATGAAGCAGCTCCATTATCTCATCAAATTCATTCGAAGAAAGAGGAACACAAATGGCTAATTCTTCCGCTTATCATACCCACATTTCAGCAAAGCATCGGCTGCTGGAGCTGAACCTCAGGGAAGTCTGGCAGTACCGGGACCTGATTTCCCTGTTTGTAAAGCGGGATTTTACGGTATCCTATAAGCAGACCGTCCTGGGCCCTGCCTGGCTGTTTATTACGCCTCTGTTTACCAGCATCATCCACGCCTTTGTCTTTGGCGGTATTGCGGGTATCAGCACCGACGGCGTGCCCCAGCTGCTATTCTACCTGTGCAACAACGCTGTATGGGCCTACTTTGCTACCTGCCTGACCAGCAATGCCAGAACTTTTACGGACAATGCCTATGTGTTCGGCAAGGTCTACTTCCCCCGGCTGGCTACACCCATTGCCAATGTGTTCTCCACGGTGATCCGGTTTGGAATCCAAATGATCATGCTGATGCTTTTCCTGGCTTACTTCCTGATTGGAGGCCGGGTGCATCCCCACTGGCTGTGGTGGTTGATGATTCCGGTGGAACTGCTGCATCTGGGCATTCTGGGTATGGGCTTTGGCATCATCATTTCTAGTCTGACCACAAAATACCGGGATCTTTCCATCCTGGTGGATTTCGGCGTTTCCCTGTGGATGTATGCCACACCGGTGGTATATCCCCTGTCCACCGTGGCGGATGGCTGGATCAAAAATCTCCTGTGGGTGAATCCGGTGACCGCCTCCGTGGAGCTGATGCGCTATGCTTTGGTGGGGCAGGGAACCCTGAGCCTCCCATGGTACGCCCTGTCCTGGGGGATCACCCTGCTGGTGGCCTTCCTGGGAATCATAATTTTCAATAAGGTGGAGCGCACCTTTATGGATACGGTGTAAGGAGGGGCTTCGGATGCAGGAAATAAAGAATGACCGGCCGGTGGCCATCCGACTGTCTGGCGTGAAGAAGCGCTATAAGCTGGGGCAGATCGGCGGCGCTACCTTAAACGAAGAGCTGCAAAGCTGGTGGGCCAGAGTCCGGGGGAAGGAAGATCCCAACGTACCCATTGGCATGGATCAGCGTCTGGTTGGGAAAACCTTTATGGCTCTCAACGGCATTGACCTGACAGTGTACCAGGGGGAGGCCCTGGGCATCATCGGCGGAAATGGCGCGGGAAAAAGCACCATGCTGAAGCTTCTCAGTCGGGTCACCGCCCCTACCGAAGGGGAGATCGACATTTATGGGCGGATCACCTCCATGCTGGAGGTGGGCACCGGCTTCAACGGAGAGATGACCGGCCGGGAGAATATCTATATGAACGGCGCCATTCTGGGTATGACCAAGGCGGAGATCGACGAGAAGATGGAGGAAATTATTGACTTTTCCGAGGTGCGGGAGTTTATCGACACGCCGGTCAAGCGCTATTCCTCCGGTATGTTTGTAAAGCTGGCCTTCTCCGTGGCGGCTCACCTGGACAGCGAGATCATGATTATGGACGAGGTGCTGGCTGTGGGCGACATGGCCTTCCAGAAAAAGTGCCTGGACAAAATGCGCTCCGCTGCCACCGTCCAGGGCCGCACCGTGCTGTACGTTTCCCACAATATGAATACCATCCGCAGGCTTTGTGACCGGTGCATTGTGCTGGACAAGGGCAGGATTATCTTCGAGGGAGACGTGGAGGAGGCCATTGCCATCTACTCCCGAAGCCTGTATGATTTAAGCTCTGAGGGGAAGACGGAGTTTGACCTGCGGGAGACCCAAAATCGTTCGCCCTATACCCCCGGCACGGCCCGGATCACTTATCTGAAGCTCCTTAACAAGGAACGGGCCATTTATACTGCCGGGGAGTCTATCCGGTTCCGGATCCGGGTGGAGACCAAACGGGCGTATGAGAACCTGCGCTTCCGCTTTGAACTGCGCTATAGTGACGAGACTCCGGTGGGCACCATGCCCGATGTATCCCTGGGGGCTTTCCAGCCGGGAGAAAAGCGGGACCTTACCATGGAATTTTTTCCCAGCGGCCTGGTAGGCGGAAAATACCGGGTGGACCTGGTTCTGTTTGAGAAGGACGACTTCGGCAACAGCTTCGACCAGGAGCTGCTGCTGCCTGCTTTCCTGTTTACCTTGCAGGAGCCGGAGAAGGTGGTGTGGAACCACTCCAGTTGGGGCCACATCCGGTTTCCGGAGGTGGTGGTGACACCATTGGAGGAAGAAAAATGAACCCCATTAATATCGTCTTTATCGTGGACAGCCTGGTCTGCGGCGGGGCGGAGCAGGCACTGTATGACCTGGCGTTGCTGCTGGACAAGGAGAAATTCACAGTTACAGTTTTCTCCCAGAAGCCGGGCGCGGAGTGGGATCAGAAATTTCTCAACGCTGGAATTCATCTGATCTATGACTATTCCTGCCGGAAAGCAACCCTGAACCCCATGATTAAGGCCAGAAACATTTACAGAAAGCTTCGAATTCAAAGCTGCTACCGGCATGGCGGCGAAAATCTGATGGATGTGTGCTGCCCCGGGGCGGACATTGTCGTGTCCTATTCCATGTGGGACCATGTAAAGTGCGGCTTTTTAAGGGGCGCGAAATCCGTCAAATTCATTCATGGCAATACCCAAACCAACCCCGCCTTTCACGATCTGATCCTCCGGGACAGGGATTTACTTCCCCGATATGACCGGATTGTCTGCGTGTCCCAGGCCAGCTACGAAGCGTTTATGGAGACCACCGGACGGAAAACAGGGGTGGAGATGCACTTTAATCCCATTAACAGTGACAATGTTCGCCGCCTGTCTCAGGAGAGAGCAGCGCTGCCAGAGGGGGAACCCATTGTCTGCGCGGTGGGCCGCCTGTCCCCGGAGAAGGGCTTTGAGCGGCTGATTGTGATTCATAAGCGGCTCATCGAAGAGGGAATCCGGCACAAGCTGGTTCTGGTGGGCGACGGCCCGGACAGGGACTATATTCGAAGAACCATCCAGGCCATGGATGCCCAGGACAGCGTGATCCTGGCGGGCTATCAGGCAAATCCCTATCCCTATATTGCCGGAAGCCGCTTCCTGGTCAATCCCTCCTTTACGGAAGGGCTGCCGGTGGTGGCCATGGAGGCCTTGTGCTTAGGAATCCCGGTGGTGTCGGCGGTGCCCTCGGCGGGGGAGGCCTTCGGTGGGGAGGACTGCGGCGTTATCACAGAAAATGATAACGAAAGCCTCCGCTCCGGCATGCGAAAAATGCTGACGGATGAAGCCTTTTACGCCGAAAAAAAGGCAGGGGCGGAGCGCCGAAGCCACTTCTTCTCCGGCCGCCGCATGGCAAAGGAGCTGGAAGAAATGTTCCTGCAAATGATGGCGGAAGGGGAAACTGACCGCCCGTAAAGTGACAACGAACTGGAGGAAATCACATGGCCCAGATAACCGTTATGATGGCGGCCTACAATGCGGAGGTCTATCTCCGCCGGGCGGTAGACAGCATCCTCAGCCAGACCTTTTCAGACTTTGACCTGATCATTACCGATGATGGGAGCCGTGACGCCACAGGGGATATCGCGGATGCATACGCCGCCCGGGACAGCCGGGTCCATGTGATCCATCAGCCCAATTCCGGAGTCTGCGCCACCCGGAACCAGTGCCTGGACTGGGCTTACGCCCATAGCGACAGCCAGTGGGTGATCTTCTGGGACAGCGACGATTGGGCCCACCCGGAGATGCTGGAGCGGATGCTCCTTGCCGCTCAGGAGAAAAATGTGCGCATCTGCGCCTGCGGCTATGCAGAGACCACCGGAAAAGACCCGGTCATTGACCCGGAGGAATTGAAGCCCAGGGTCTGGGACCCCATGGCGTTCTATCAGGCCCACTACGTCAATGCCATCATGACCTGCTGCAAGCTCTATCACAAGGATTGCTACCGCCATGTCCGTCACCCTCTGGACAATTACTTCGACGACGAATTTGTGTCCTATAAAATGCTCTATCCGGAGAAGGAAATGGTGGTCATCGACGCGCCCCTGTACTGCTATTTCATCAACAACGCCGGACTGACCAAAAAGCCCTGGACGCCCAAAAAACTGGACGCCTGGGTAGCCTATGAGGAGCAGATTGCCTTTTTTAAAGAGAAAAATCGCCCGGAGCTGGTGAAATTCCGCTACCGGGGCTATCTGGAAAACGCTATGGTGAACCTGGGGGAGGCCATGTCCGCCCAGGATAGCCCGGAGATTGAGGCAGCCCGGAGGCGGATCGTGAAGACCATCCGGCGTCTGCTGCGGCGAATGTGGCACGAGGGCTGTATCGATTTCTGGATGGATTATGACACCCTGTATCAGTTCTATCCTACCTTGACCCGGGTCTGCCGGTTCTGGCTGGATAAAATCAGGAGGAATGGGGATGCCTGAAATCAGTATCATCGTGCCGGTTTACAGAGCAGAAGCATACCTTCCCGCCTGTATCGAAAGCATTTTGAATCAGACCTTTGAGGACTTTGAGCTGCTTCTGGTGGACGATGGCAGCCCGGACAATTGCGGGGCCATCTGTGATGGCTATGCCGCCAGGGACAGCCGGGTTCAGGTTATCCATCAGGAGAATCAGGGCCAGGCCGCTGCCCGGAACCATGCCATGAAGACAGCTCAGGGAAAATGGCTCTGCTTTGTGGACAGCGATGATCTGATTCACCCAAGAATGGTGGAATCCCTTTATAAGCAGGTGAAGGATGGAAGCGCCGCTGTCAGCATGTGCCATATGCTGGAAGGGGAGGAACTGCCCGAGGATTTTCTGGCGGACAGGGAGATTTCGTTTACAACCCATACCATGGACGAAGAGACCCTGGTGCGCCTGTTTGACCAGGGAGACTATCCCGGCTGGGTGGCCTGCGCCAAGCTGATTCCCAAGGCTCTGGTGGAACAGTATCCCTTCTGTCCGGGCAGAGTTTATGAGGACAACGAGGCGGTTTGCCGCTGGATCTGCCAGGGAAAGGTCTTGGCGGCAACGGCGGAGCGGCTTTATTTTTACAGGACCAATCCCATCAGCACCACCCAAAGCCAGTTCAGCCTGAAAAAGCTGGACTATCTCTGGGCGCTGGACAGCATAGCGCATTTTTACCGGGAGCTGGGGTATGAGAAATTGGTGGAGCGGTTTTCCGGGCTGTACGCGGAAGCGGCGGCGGGATGCTACCGGATGACCCGGTGGGAACTGGGAGCGAAGGCGGAAGCGGAAGGCATCCGCCGGGGAGTGCGGAAGCTCTACGGTCAGGAGAAATTCCCACTGACAAAGCCGCAATACGAAGAGCTTTTGGACGCCATCCATCCCAGGCTCATTAAGCTGTATTGGCCCCTGGAGGGGATCCGCCGTGTTTTCCGGGAAGGAGGCCTTTTGGGCCTGGCCGGAAAGATCAAAGAAAAGCTGGGGAAAGGGGAATCATAAGTGGCCATTCCCAAGATGATCCATTACTGCTGGTTCGGCGGAAAGCCCAAGCCGCCGCTGGCGGAAAAGTGTCTGAAAAGCTGGAAAAAGCTCTGCCCGGATTATGAGATCCGGGAGTGGAACGAGGATAATTTCGACATTACCACAGCGCCCTTGTACGTCCGGCAGGCCTATGAGGCGGGACGCTGGGCGTTTGTTACGGACTATGTGCGCTTAAAGGCCCTGACAGAGATGGGCGGCATTTACATGGACACGGACGTGGAGGTGGTGAAGCCCCTGACGCCATACCTCCATCATCAGGCCTTCGCCGGCTTTGAAAGCCCGACAAGAATCCAGACCGGACTGCTGGCCTGCGAGAAGGACTTCCCCCTGTTCCGGGAATTTTTAAGCTATTATGAAACTGCCCAATACTATAACCCGGACGGCACGGAGAACATCACCACCAATGTGGAGGTGCTGACAGCGCTGTGTAAAAGGTACGGCTTCCGGCCAAACGACACTTTTCAGGTTGTCCAGGGCTTTGCCGTCTACCCCAGAGAATACTTCTGCCCCGTGGATTTTGACACGGAGAAGCTGCACAGAACCCGGAAGACCGTGGTTATCCACTGGTTCGCCGCCTCCTGGCATACCCAGGAGGAACTGGAAGAAATTCAGGCAGAGCGGCTGCGGCAGAAAAGAGAAAGGCAGAGCCGGTTCCGGATGCGGATAGGGCAGGCGCTGCTGAGTGAAAAAGGCTATGAAAGGCTGAAAGCCGTCCTGAAAAAGGGCTGACGGCAAAGGAGGGAGATCCATGCCCCAGATCAGCGTGATCGTACCTGTATACAAAGTGGAAGCCTACCTGAGCCGGTGCGTAAGCAGCATCCTGGGTCAGACCTTCCGGGATTTTGAACTGATTCTGGTGGACGACGGCAGTCCGGACCGGTGCGGGGAGATGTGCGAAAGCTATGCCGCCGGTGACAGCCGGATCCATGTGATCCACCAGGAAAACGGCGGCTTATCCGCTGCCAGGAACGCTGGGCTGGACTGGGTATTCGCGTACAGTGACAGCCGGTATTTTGCTTTTGTGGACAGCGACGACTATGTTGCGTCGGAATACCTGCAGAGACTTTTGGACGCGGCGGAAGAAACCGGCTGCGCCATCAGTATCTGCGGTATTATGAAAACAGAGGGGGAACCGATTCCCTCCCCACAGCCGGAAGCTCCCATGGTAATGTCCGCGGAAGACTATTATTGCAGTGAGGAGATTCACGGTGGGGTGACCATGGTCGCCTGGAATAAATTATACAAGCGGTTCCTGTTTGAAGACCTCCGCTATCCCAAGGGGAAGCTTCACGAGGATGAATTCACCACCTACAGGGCGGTCTATCAGGCGGGAAGGGTGGCGGTGTTGTATGCTCCCTTGTACGGATATTTTCAAAACGCGGCTGGGATTATGCGCTCCAAGTGGAATCCAAAGCGGATGCACGCCCTGGAAGCGGTGGAAGAGCAGATAGCCTTCGCGCGTAGAGAAAACCATCCGAAGCTTCTGGGGAAGGCGGTGGAGCAGTATGTTTATACTGCTGATTCCCAGCTTGAGCAGGCGGGCGAAGAGCCCCAATATCGTATCTATTGCAAGCCGCTGCGGAAAAAACTCCGCCGGGGCTTAAAGCTGGGAAGAAAAACCGGAGCCTTCCCCTGGGGAAGGGAGCATCTTTGGGCCTATGAAAAGGCCTATCCCGTAAAGCCTCTCTGGTGGCTGTACAGTAAGGTGAGGAAATCATGAAGGATTGTATTTCGGTGATCGTGCCGGTGTATAACGTGGCGGTCTATCTGTCTCAAAGTCTTGACAGCATCCTTTCTCAGGATTACCAAAATCTGGAAGTGATCCTCATTGACGATGGCTCTACCGATGCTTCCGGGGCCATCTGCGACAGGTACGCTGCCGAAGATTCCCGGGTTCGGGTGATCCACAGGAAAAACGGCGGCGCCGCCGCGGCGAAAAACACCGGACTTGCCGTTGCCACGGGCGCGTATTTAAGCTTTGTGGACAGCGACGACTATCTGGAACCGGGCGCCTACGGCTATATGCTGAAGGCTCTTGAGGAGACGGGAGCGGACGCGGGAGAATTCTCCTTCCGGGATGTGTACCGGAATCGGGAGGAGGAGCAGATTCTCTACCCGGAGCGGCAGGTGATCACTGGGAGGGAATACCTGATCCGCTACACCCAGCATTGGAGCGGCGCTCTGCTGTGGAATAAGCTGTATAAGCGGCAGCTGTTTGACGGGGTGTTCTTCGAGGAAGGGCACAAGATCGATGACGAATACTTCACCTATCAGGGCTTCCTCCGGGCGAACCGGGTGGTCTGCGGCGAGAGAATCGTCTATAATTACCGCCATCGGGCGTCCAGCGTCATGCTTTCTCCCGCCGCCGGCGCCCAGCGCTCCCTGGACCGGATCGATGCCATAGGGAAACGCCGGGAAAAGGTGGCGGAAAACTGCCCGGAGCTGCAAAAGGTTTTTGATACGGACTATATAAACGCCCTCATTTATATGTCCCAATACCCCAGCAATACTCCAGAGAGCATTGCTATGCTGAAAAGGAAGCTGAAGCAGTATCTTCTGGAAACAGGAAATACCTTCCCGCCGAAACGCTTTTGGCGGGGCATTGCGGAGCTTCTATGCACCCCCACGCAAAAGCTGCTGTCCAAGTACGGAAAAGCGGAAGAGCTGACGGACAAGGAAGCCTATTTTCCATAAAAAACCAGCCCGGAAAGGAATCACGCCTTTCCGGGCTGTATGCTTCTAATCGGACAGTTTCACCACAATGGTGCCGCCGATCAATTTTACGGACCCATAGTAAGGATAGCATGGCATTTCCGCGAATTCTGTCGAGGCAAGAATCCCGGCGGTTTCCTCCTCCGAAGGGGCAGGCACCGGGAAGCCCAGATAGTATTCCAGAAACCGCTCCCGGGAATAGCTGTCCGGCAGAAAGCCCTTTACCCCGGTTAGCTCCTCCAGGAAAGAGAAGTGCTCGCTGTAGAAATCCGGTTCCCGATAGGTTCCCAGGATGGCCAGCTTGGTATCTTCCTGAAATTCCGGCATGGATTTGATTTGTACGGACAGGGAGGTATAGAAGGAATAGGCGTTTTCGTAGCGCAGATGCAGATTCAGGTAGGCGGCGTTGGCGACATATATGTTGATGAGGATGGCGGCGGCCATGGAAAGGGTGACCACATCCAGTAGCCCCGCTTTCAGGGCCCCGCCCCCTTCGGAGAGCCAGGCATCCGCCACAATGGCACAGAGCACGTATACGGATACGAAGCCATAGAGCACCAGGGTGTGAATGGAATCCGGGACGGTGAACAGATACATGCAGTTCACAGCCAGGGGCAGAAGGGCAATGAGCAGGGCCAGCAGGACATACCGGGAAACTTCTTTTTTCTTCTGGACAATGCCCCAGAGGATCAGCAGCAGGCCCGTGGCGGCAAGGCACAGCCCGTGAATGAGCTGTGACAGCGCCGTAGGCAGCAGTCCCCGGAAGCCTTCGGTAAAAATGCGGAGGAAGCTCTGGTATGCTATCCCAATATTTGCGGGAATGGAAAGCAGGCTGAAGCCTAAGTTGCCGCTGGCATAGCTGTTCATTTCCACATGGAGCAGCTTCAAAAAGACCTGAGTTGTCACAAAGTAGGATCCCAGGGAAATTACCAGGAATACCACATAGAATAGACCGCTGCCAATGACAGAACGGATTTTCTCTCCCTGCATCAGGCGCTGAATCAGAATCAGTACCAGCAGCCCCGCCGCAACGGAGATATAGGACTGATAGATGCTGAGAGAGAAGACCATACAGCCAAGAGCCGGGATCAGTCCCTTTCTGGGGTCCCAATGGAGGAACCATACCGCCAGCACAGCCAGCAGAAATGCCAGGGTAAAGCTGCTGCTGGTGAACATGTAGCCGAACACGCCAATGAGGGAAGGAAACACCGCAATGGAGCCGGAGAGCAGCGCTTGCAGAAGCTTACTGCGAATGGTAAAAATCCGAAGGATCAGGCAGACGGAAAGGGCAATAAACACCAGGGAGAAAACCCCATAGATCCAGGGCATGGAAATATTTGGGAAAAAGCAGTCCAGAAACCCCAGCCCCCACCGCCCGGAATCCACGGTGCCGCCCTTCATGAACAGGGAATAGACCTCGTCGTGATTCACCAGCTTATTGGTAAAAGCGAAGGTATAGGCCAGCAGCCCAAACAGCATGGAAGCCAGGAAGGGAAGCCTGTTTTCCTTCCAGTGACCGGACAGAAACTTACCGCACCGCTCCAAAAGCAAAGGGCGGGACGCGCTTGGATCCATATTCGAACCCCCTTTTTATAATTATGGTCATTATACCGGTTTTCAAAGTCTGCGTCAACACAAATATAGCGCTTTCCCGGAAAGAAACCCTTGCATTTGCGCCGCTTTTGGCATATAATAAACTGAATTATCATCTTTTAACACGAGGTTTTGCTGTGTATCTGAAATCACTGGAATTGCAGGGCTTCAAGTCCTTTCCGGACAAGACCCTGATCCGCTTCGGCGATGACATCACCGCCATCGTTGGCCCCAACGGTTCCGGAAAATCCAATATCTCCGACGCCATCCTCTGGGTCATGGGCGAGCAAAGCTCCAAGACTCTCCGGGGAGCGAAAATGGAGGACGTGATTTTCGGCGGCACCCAAAAGCGCGCTGCCGTTGGCTTTGCCGAAGCTACTTTAACCCTGGACAACTCTGATCGGGCGCTGCTTTACGACGCCGACGAGGTCATGGTTACCCGGCGCTATTACCGCTCCGGGGACAGCGAATACTATATCAACAAGCAGTCTGCCCGTCTCCGGGACATTAACGAGATGTTCATGGACACCGGCCTGGGCAAGGAAGGGTATTCTAACATCGGCCAGGGCAGAATTGACGAGATTCTATCCTTAAAAAGCGGCGACCGCCGGGAAATCTTTGAGGAGGCGGCGGGTATATCCAAATACCGGCACCGCAAGGAGGAGACGGAACGCCAGCTGGAACGGACGGAGGATAACCTCCTCCGGATTGGGGACAAGGTGTCCGAGCTGGAATTACAGCTGGAGCCTTTAAAGGCCCAGTCGGAAAAGGCGAAAAAGTACCTGGAGCTGAAGGACGAGCTGAAGGGGGTAGAGGTGGCCGTATGGCTGGATACCCTGGAAAGGCTGTCCGCCGCCGCGAAGAAAGCGGAGGAGGACTACGCCTCCGCCTCCTTTGTGCTGCAGCAGGCCCATGACGATCTGGATTCCCTCTACCGTCAGGCGGAGGAGCTGGGACAGGCCCTGCGGCAGAAGGACGAGGATCTGGAAACCGTCCGGGTGAAGGTGAATATGCTTTCCGGTACCCACCAGCAGCTGGAAGGCCAGATGGCGGTTCTTCGGGGCAATGTGGAAAATAACAACTTAAATATTGCCCGGATTCGGGAGGAACTCCAGGGTCAGGAGGATCGCAGCGGCGGCATCGTCACCCAGATGGAGCAGGCCAAGGCCCGGATTGCAGAAATTGACCATATCCTGGGCAGTAAGCGTGAGGAGCTTTCCCAGCTTCAGCAAAAGCTCGCCGCCATGACTGCCAGCGCCCAGGGTATGACCAAACAGTTCCTGGAGCTGCGGAGCAGGGAATCCGCTTTGGCGGCGGATATTGCCGGCTGTCAGGCGGATGTAAGAGGCCTGGAAGAGAGCGCAGGCCAGACAGAGGAGCGGTTGAAACAGCTGGAGGAGGATCTCACCGCCGGGGCTGCCCGAAAGCAGGAGGCTCAGGGAAATTTGGAGGCGTGCCGAAGGGAGCTGAAAAAGGCCCAGGAGGATGTGTCTGCGGCAAATAATACCATTGCCGGATACACCCTGCGGCAGAAGAGCAGGCAAAAGCGCCGGGACGAAAAGCAGCAGTCCCTCCGGGATTTAAATTCCCAGCTGGATGGGGTGACTGCCAAGCTCCGGGTATACCGGGCCATGGAGCGGGATTACGAAAGCTACAACAAGGCCGTCCGTATGGTAATGCAAGAGGCCCAGCGGGGCGCCCTCCGGAATATCCACGGCCCCGTTTCCCGTCTGATCCGCACCGAGGACAGCTACACTGTGGCTGTGGAAATCGCCTTAGGCGCCGCCATGCAGCAGATCGTAGTGGAAAATGAGCAGGACGGTAAGGCGGCCATTGCCTACTTGAAGCGTACCGGGGGTGGTCGGGCGACTTTCCTGCCCATGAGCAGCATTCAGGGAAGAAGCCTGCAGGAAACGGGGCTGGAAAGCTGCCGGGGCTTTGTGGGGATTGCCTCCCAGTTGGTTACCTCCGAAAATCAATACCGGGGGATTGTGGAGAATCTTTTGGGAAGAACTGTGATCGTCCGGGACATGGACGCCGCCATTTCTATGTCTCAGAAGTACCACAGCCGGTTCAAGATCGTGACCCTGGACGGTCAGGTAATGAACCCCGGCGGTTCCATGACCGGCGGCTCCGTGAATAAGGAGGCGGGCATTCTCTCCCGGGCAAACGATTTGGAAAAGCTCACCGCCCAGGAAAAGAAGCTGAATGAAAGCAAGCTGGTACAGGAGGCGGATCTCCAGGAGGCCCAGCGGCAGTTTGACCAGGTGGAATTTGAGATCCACGCTGCCCAGGATCAGCTTCGGGAGGCGGAGGATCAGGTGCTGCGCCTCCAGGGACGGGAAAAGCAGCACGAAATTCTCTTAAACGCCATTTTGGAGGCGGAAACCGCCGCCTGCCGGGAACGGGACGCCCTGAAGCAGCGGGAACAGACCGAGCGGGAACGTTACGCTTCCCAGCAGGGTAAGATCCAGATTCTTACCAGACAGCTGGCGGAGACCCGTGGCCGTATCGGAGAATTGGAGGGCAGCCAGATAGAGGCATCTGAGGCAGCTGCCGCCATAACCGAGCAGACAACGGCCATCAAAACCGAGGAAGCGGCCCTGGACGCGGAGCGCGGCACGGCCCTTGCCCATATTGAAGATCTGAAAAGTCTCCGGGACGCCATGGAGGGCGACCGGGAGAAAAAACAGGCGCTGATGGAATCCATCGAGCTGGACACAAGGCGGTTGGAAGAGGAAGTTGAGAAGCTAAAGCAGCGTCAGGCGGAGAACGATCTGGAAAGCCGGAAGATGAACGTCAAAATGCAGGAGACCCTGACCCATCGGGCTGAGGCGGAGGCATCCAAAACCAAAGCGGAACGGGACGCCCAGGAGAAGAACAAGGACATTTTAAACATGGAGCGTGCCTGCGCCTTGCTGGAGCAGAAGAAGCTGACCTCCTCAATGGAGGAAAAGCAGATCATCGACAAGCTTTGGGACTCCTATGGTCTGACCCCCGGCACCGCCGGGCAGTTCCGGGGAGAGATCGAAAGCGTCACCGCCGGAAACCGGCTGGCATCTGAGCTGAAGCGGAAAATCGCCGCCCTGGGAACCCCCAACCTGGGGGCCATCGAGGAATACGCCCGGGTGGGAGAACGGTATGACTACTTAGCCGCCCAGCGGGACGACGTGCTGGAAGCCAAGCGGAATCTGGAAGGAATCATCCGGGACATCACCAAGGAAATGACCGCCATTTTTGTCACGGAATTTTCAAAGATTGACCACTACTTCGGCCAGACCTTTGAAGAAATGTTCGGCGGCGGCAAGGGGCAGCTGATCCTGGAGGATCCGGAGAATCCCCTGACCTGCGGCATTGAAATTCGGGTTCAGCCTCCCGGAAAGCAGGTGAAGACCATCACACTGCTCTCCGGCGGCGAAAAGGCGTTCGTGGCCACCGCGTTGTATTTCGCCATTTTGAAGGTGCGGCCGACCCCCTTCTGCTTGCTGGACGAGATTGACGCGGCACTGGATGATCGGAACGTGGAGCGTTTTTCCAGCTATTTGCACAACCTGGCACAGAAAACTCAGTTTATTGTTATCACCCACCGCCGGGGCACCATGGAATCTGCCGATGTGCTCTACGGCGTGACCATGCAGGAGCAGGGCGTCAGTAAGCTGCTGCGGCTGGACTTAAACCAGATGGAGCAGTACCTGGGCATTGTAGAATAAGGAAAGAGAGGGAAAATCATGGGCTTTTTTGATAAGATCAAGGCGGGACTGACCAAGACCCGGGACGCGCTGAGCAGCACCCTGGGCAGCGTCTTTACCGGCTTCAGTGAAATTGACGACGACTTTTATGATGAATTGGAGGAAGGGCTGATTCTGGCCGACCTGGGGGTGGAAACCGCGGCCAAGGCAGTGGACAGATTGCGCAAGGCGGTGCGCACGCGGCATTTAAAGACCCCGGAGGAAGCAAAGACTGCCCTGAAGGAGATTCTGGTGGAGATGCTTCAGGTGGGAGATACGGAGCTGAACCTGAGTACCAAGCCCTCTGTGGTGCTGGTCATCGGCGTCAACGGCGTGGGAAAGACCACCACCATCGGAAAGCTGGCAAAGCAGATGACCGATGCGGGGAAAAAAGTGCTGCTGGTGGCGGGAGACACCTTCCGGGCGGCGGCCGCCGACCAGCTGGAAATCTGGGCCGGCAGAAGCGGCGCGGACATTGTTCGGCAGCATGAAGGAGCTGATCCGGCTTCCGTGGTATTTGACGGGCTACAGGCGGCCAAGTCCCGGGATGTGGACGTGATTCTCATTGACACGGCGGGACGGCTTCACAACAAGACCAACCTGATGAACGAGCTGAATAAGATCAGCCGGGTGGTCAGCCGGGAGCTGCCCGACGCCGCCAGGGAGGTGCTGCTGGTGCTGGACGGCACCACCGGGCAGAACGGCCTCATTCAGGCAAAGCAGTTCCAGGAGATTGCCGGGGTGACCTCCATTGCCCTGACCAAGCTGGACGGCACCGCCAAGGGCGGCATTGTGGTGGCTGTGGCGGATTCCCTTCAGATTCCTGTCAAGTTCATCGGCGTGGGAGAAAAGGCGGAGGATCTGATGCCCTTCAGCGCCCGGGATTTTGTGGAGGCGCTGATCTGATGAAGGTAGTTCTGGCAAGCAAAAATCCCCACAAGCTGGTGGAAATCAGCAAGATTACCGAGAAATTTGGTATGGAGCTGGTGCTGGAATCGGAGCTGGGGGTGGACATTGAGGTGGAAGAGACCGGTTCCACCTTTGAGGAGAATTCCTTTATCAAGGCAAACGCTGTCATGCGGGCCACGGGTCTGCCCGCTTTGGCGGACGATTCCGGCATTGCGGTGGACGCGCTGAACGGAGAGCCGGGGATTTACTCCGCCCGGTACGGCTTTGACGATACCCTGGACGACTGGGGCCGGCTTCAGCTGCTGCTGAAGAATACGGAAGATGTTCCTGACGGCCAGCGTCAGGCGAAATTCGTCTGCGTCATTACCATGGTGACGCCTGAGGGACAGACCATTCAGGCCCGGGGAGAGATCCACGGGGAGCTGCTTCGGGAGCCGAGAGGGGAGAATGGCTTCGGCTATGACCCCATTTTCTACTATCCGCCCATGGGCATGTCCACGGCGGAAATGAGCAGCGAGGATAAGAATAAGGTCTCCCATCGTGGGGCGGCGCTGCGGGTGTTTTATGAGAAATTAAAGGAGGCGGGTTATGCTGACAAGTAAACAGCGGGCGGAATTCAGGGCCCAGGCCAACGCTCTGGAAACCACCTTGATGGTGGGAAAGGACGGGGTCAATGCCGGGGTCATTGAGGAAGCGGAGCGGCTGCTCACGGCCCGGGAGCTGGTAAAGGGCAAGGTTTTGGAGGCCGCCCTGTTAAGTCCCAGAGAGGTGAGCGACGCCATTTGCGAGGCCACCGGCGCGGAAGGAATCGCCTGTGTGGGCAGCAAATTTGTGATTTGGCGCTATAGTGAGAAGTGCCAGTCAGAGCGCAACCAAACCGGCCGGGCCAGGCGGAAGGAGATTCCCAAGAGCAAGTCCGACCCGGTAGGGAAGGGCGCCAGAGCACGGCGGGCGGCGGCCAGGCAGGCCCGGGAGCAGCGCAATCAGTATTTCCGGGAGCAGGCCATTGAGAAGGCCATTGAGAAAAACAGAGAAAAGCAGCAGCGGGACTGAGAAAAGAGCGTATCAGGCGATTGCAAGAATAACGGAGGAGGGAATCTATGCAGCGAATCGGCATTTTCGGCGGCACCTTCAATCCGCCTCACCTGGGTCATATTCAGGCGGCAAGGCAGGCCATGGAAGCTCTGGGCCTGACAAAAATCCTGTTTATTCCCAACTATACGGCTCCCCATAAGGATCTGCCCCTGGATTCGCCAATGCCGGAGCAGCGGATGGAAATGCTCTCCATCGCCCTGGCGCGGGAGCCTGGGATGGAGGTTTCGGATCTGGAATTAAAGCGGGAGGGAATCAGCTATACCGTGGATACCCTTTCGGCGCTTCTGAAGCAGTATCCTGGGGCAGAGCTGACGCTGCTGGTGGGGACAGATATGTTCCTCAGCTTTTCTCAGTGGGTGCAGTGGGAAACCATTCTGAGGGAGGTTTCCCTGGGAGCGTTTTACCGGGGAGAAAAGGGCGAAAGGGAGGCTGTGGAGAACCAGTGCCGGAAGCTGACCGCTTTGGGAGCCAGGGTTTCCCTGGTAAAAAATCCGGTGATCGCCATTTCCTCCACCCAGCTGCGCCGCCTTCTGGCCTTCCGGTGCGCCGATGCCTTCCTGCCGGAAGGGGTCGGGACGTACATCCGGGAAAATGGACTGTATCATACTGCGGCGGACTGGAAGAACCTGCCTATGGAAAAGCTGGAGCAGGTGGTGATCTCCCTCTTAAACCCTAACCGGGTGGCCCATGTGCTGGGCTGCCGGGATACGGCGGTGGCCCTGGCAAAGCGGTGGGGCGCGGACGAGACGGACGCCGCCCGGGCGGGTATTCTCCATGACATTACAAAAGCCATTGACGGCCCCCTCCAATTGACATTGTGTGAGGCCTATGGTAAAATACTCAGTGATTTTTCCAGAAAATACCCCAAAACCCTCCATGCCCTTACCGGCGCTCTGGTGGCGGAGCGGATTTTCGGGGAAAATCAGGCGGTGGTGGACGCCATCTGCTACCACACCACAGGAAAAGCGGATATGAATCTGCTTGAAACCATCATCTATGTGGCAGACTATATGGAGCCGAACCGGAAATTCCCAGGCGTGGAGAAGCTTCGCGCCCTGGCCTTCAGTGACATTACCGGGGCGCTGAAGCTGGGACTGGAAATGACATTGGAGCATTTGAAGGAGCAGGGCAGCGAGGTGTCCCCGGAATCGAGAGAGGCTCTGGAATATTTAAAGGATTACGTTCCGAATTGTTAGAAAGGATAGAGACTATGTTACCACCGAAAGAAATTGCCCTGAAAGTGGCGAAGGCCCTGGACGAGAAAAAGGGCATGGATATGAAGCTGCTGAAAATCGACCGGGTCAGCTCTCTGGCAGATTACTTTCTGATCTGCACCGGCACCTCCAACACCCATGTGAAAACCCTCTGCGACTTCGCCGAGTACACCCTGGAGCAGCTGGGAGAGCCTATGCTGGGCCGGGAAGGACACAATGGCAGCGGCTGGGAGCTGCTGGACTATGGCACCCTGGTCGTCCATGTGTTTACCGAGGAAGCAAGGCGTTTTTACGACCTGGAGCGGCTGTGGGCCGACGCCGAGGTCGTTGATTTGAAAGAGATTATCATCCCGGAGTAACCAAGGGATGTTGAGGAAGGAATGTTCCCTATGAACTACGATCACGCAAGTATTGAAAAGAAATGGCACAAGTATTGGGAGGAAAATGACACCTTCCATACCGACGTGTGGGACTTCAGTAAGCCCAAATATTATGTGCTGGACATGTTCCCTTACCCCTCCGGCGTGGGTCTCCATGCCGGACACCCTGAGGGCTACACGGCCACGGATATCATGTCCCGGATGAAGCGGATGCAGGGCTACAATGTGCTGCACCCCATGGGCTACGACTCCTTTGGCCTGCCCGCCGAGCAGTACGCCGTCAGCACCGGCCATCATCCCGCGGGCTTTACCGAGAAGAATATCCAGACCTTCTCCAATCAGCTGAAGGAGCTGGGCTTCGACTATGACTGGTCGAAAATGGTGGCTACCTCCGATCCGGAGTTCTATAAGTGGACCCAGTGGATTTTCAAAAAGCTCTATGAGGCGGGCTACGCCAAGCGGATTGAAATGCCGGTGAACTGGTGCGAGGAGCTGGGTACCGTCCTTTCTAACGACGAGGTCATTGACGGCAAGTCCGAGCGGGGCGGCTATCCGGTCGTGAAGAAAAATATGATGCAGTGGGTCATCGACCAGCCCGCCTTTGCCGAGAAGCTGCTGGAGGGCCTGAATGAGATCGATTGGCCGGAATCCACCAAGGAGATTCAGCGCAACTGGATTGGCAAGTCTACCGGCGTGGAGGTGGATTTCCAGCTGGTGGGCGGCGGCGAGTTTTCTATCTACACCACCTGTATTGAGACAATTTACGGCATCACCTTCATGGTGCTGGCTCCTGACGGCAAGATTGTCCAGGAGCTGATGGATCGGGTGCAGAACAAGGAAGAAGTTCAGGCGTACATTGCCGAGGCTGTGAAGAAGAGCGACATGGACCGCACCGAGCTGAACAAAACCAAGTCCGGCTGCCGCCTGGAGGGCGTATATGCCATCAACCCGGTGAACGGCAAGCAGGTCAGCGTCTTCATCGGCGACTTCGTACTGGCGAACTACGGCACCGGCGCGGTCATGGCGGTACCCAGTCACGACCAGCGTGACTTTGAGTACGCCGTTGTGCATAATATCCCCATGATCCAGGTCATTGACGGCGCTGACGTGTCCGAACATGCCTTTGAAAAGCAGGATTACCTGGGCAAGGGCTGCAAGCTTATCAATTCCGAGGAATTCACCGGCCTGACCGTGGAGGAAGCCAAGGAAGCCATCACCTGTAAGCTGGAAAAAATGGGCGTGGCCAGAAGAAAGAACAACTACCACTTCCGGGAATGGATCTTCGCCCGCCAGAGATACTGGGGCGAGCCTGTGCCCTGCGTGTACACCGAGGATGGGAAGACCTACTTCCTGCCTGACGAAGAGCTGCCCCTGATTCTGCCGGAGCTGGAGGACTACAAGGGAAAAAATGGCCAGGCACCTCTGGAAAACGCTACCGAGTGGAAGCAGTATGACCGGAACGGCATCAAGGGCGTCCGGGAGACCTCCACCATGCCCGGCTCTGCCGGTTCCTCCTGGTACTATATGCGCTATATCGACCCCAAGAACGACAAGACCTTCTGCGACCCGGAGCTTTTAAAGCACTGGATGCCCGTAGACCTGTACGTAGGCGGCCCGGAGCACGCGGTGGGTCACCTGATGTACTCCCGGATCTGGAACCGGTTCCTGTACGATCAGGGCCTGTCTCCTGTGAAGGAGCCCTTCCAGAAGCTGGTCCACCAGGGCATGATCCTGGGTGAGAACGGCATCAAAATGGGCAAGCGGTACCCGGAGTTCGTGGTCAATCCCAGCGACGTGGTGAAGGAATACGGCGCGGACACCCTGCGGCTGTATGAGATGTTCATGGGCCCCCTGGAGGTCTCCAAGCCCTGGAGCACCGCCGCCGTGGCAGGCGCGCGGAAGTTCATCAACCGGGTTTGGAACTTCTTCACCGAGGAAAAGAACCTGACCGACACCGACGACGGCAAGCTCACCAAGGTCTACCATCAGACGGTAAAGAAGGTGACGGGCGACTTTGAAGCTCTGGGATTTAACACGGCTATCGCCCAGATGATGGTTTTCGTCAACGAGGTCTACAAGAACGGCACCTGTCCCAGAGCGTATGCCGAGGGCTTCATTAAGATGATGTCCTGTATCACCCCCCATGTGGGTGAGGAGATCTGGCAGATCATGGGCCATGACAAAACAATCGCTTATGAAAGCTGGCCTGCCTATGAGGAAGAAAAGTGCAGGGACAGCCAGGTCACCATGGCCGTTCAGGTCAACGGCAAGATGCGGGGTACCGTAGTTATGGAGGCGGACCTTGACAATGAAGCGGTGATTGCGGGTGTTCTGGCAGACGAGAAGATTGCCCGGTTCCTGGAAAAGCAGGGAGGCAGGATTGTGAAAACCATTGTGGTCAAGAACAAGTTGGTCAACCTGATTGTGAAGTGATTTTTAAAAGGGGCTGCCTCGTAGGAGGCAGCCCCTTTCAGACCGTCGGAAATCCCCTTTGGGGAACAGCTTGCACACACGCAGCCTGATTTTATTCGCCGCTGGGTTGGCGAACGCCGCGTGACCCTTTTGCCGATGGAAACTCACCAGAAGAACCGGTAGACCGTTTCGCTGTGGTAAGGCGCACCGGCCTTCACGAAGGGCTGGGGCCACTCGGGATGATGGACGCTGTCAGGATAGAATTGGGTTTCCAGAGCCGCGCCGGAGCGCTTCCCGTAGGGAACGCCGCCCTTGCCCACCGTGTCCAGAAAGTTGGCGGAGTAGAACTGGATGCCGGGACAGTCGGTGGATACGCTCATGGATCTGCCGGAAACGGGATCCATCAAAATGGCGCAGGGATCACAGAAGACCTCCCAGTTGTGGTCATAGCCGCCTTGCAGGTGGAGAGGCACATAATCTAACCCAATGTCCCGGAAAATGGCCTTGGGACTGCGGAAATCCATGGGAGTGCCCTCCACGTCCCGCTTTTCTCCCGTGGGGATGCTCTCGGCGTCGGCAGGGGTAAAGAACCGGCCGGGCAGGGTCAGAACCTGCTCCATGGCGGCATCTGTGTGCTCGTGGCCGGCCAGATTGAAATAGCTGTGATTGGTCATGTTGAATACCGTATCCTGGTCACAGCGGCCGTCGTAGAGGATGTGGAGACCGTTGCTCCCGTCCAGAGCATAGGTGACGCGGATCACGGCGTTCCCAGGGAAGCCCTGATCCCCATGGGGACTGTGCAGCTCCAGGGTAATGGCGCTTTCCGTCAGGGAAACCACGTCCCACAGCCGGGTATAGTAGCAGTCCGGGCCGGAGTGGAGGCTGTTCTTACCCTGATTTGGGGTCAGCTGCCAGGCCTTACCGTCCAGGGTGAAGCTGGCGTCCTTGATCCGGTTGGCATTGCGGCCCACAGTGGCGCCCAGACAGCCGCTGCCCAGCCGGTAGCCATTACAGTCATCATAGCCCAGAACCACATCCGCGATGATACCATGTTTATCCGGAACCAGCAGACTTACCAGAGAGGCACCGTAATTTGTGACCGAGGCGGTGAGCTTCCCACAAGATATGGTGTAGAGAAAGGCGGTTTCGCCGGAGGGCAATGTGCCGAATTTATTTGTCATGGAAAATTCTCCTTTCATTTTTCCCGGGGAAAGAAGCGGGATTATGTAAAGAACGCTTTTCCCTATTATACGATATTGTACCCGGAATTTCAAACCTTTCTTTCGGCCTTCCCCGGAAAAATGAAACTTTCCCATTCTTTCCGGGGCTTGCGGCGGCAAATAAAAAAGGGAACATTTTGCCGCTGAAAACAGGAAAAACTATATTTTGTATCTGACTATTGACAAAACCACAATATGTAGTATAATAGGGCGTACACGAGCGTTTTCGACGTGGGATCACAAAGGAGGAAGAGCTATGAAGATTATTAAGCGCAACGGCGCGGAAGAAGTTTTTAATATTGATAAAATTGTAATGGCGGTGACCAAGGCCAACGGCGCGGTGGAGGAAAAGGTACGTATGACCCCTCTGCAGATCCAGCGGATTTCCGACGCGGTGCAGATTGCCTGTGAGGAAATGGGCCGCAGCCCGTCTGTGGAGGAGATTCAGGATCTGGTGGAGAAGGCCATCATGGCCCATGGTGCCTTTGAAGTCGCCAAGGAGTACATCACCTACCGCTATACCCGCAGCCTGCTGCGCCAGTCCAACACCACCGACGACCGGATCCTCAGCCTCATCGAGTGCAACAACGAGGAGGTCAAGCAGGAGAACGCCAACAAGAACCCCAGCATCAACGCCGTCCAGCGGGACTACATGGCGGGCGAGGTGAGCAAGGACATCACCAGCCGGATCCTGCTGCCCCGGGAGATCGTGGAGGCCCACGAGGCGGGCATCATCCACTTCCACGACTCCGACTACTACGCCCAGCACATGCATAACTGTGACCTGGTGAACCTGGAGGATATGCTCCAGAACGGCACCGT
>DEUP01000027.1:5532-7326 GCA_002362625.1 Clostridiales bacterium UBA3259 | reverse complement strand
CTGATGCCCTCCAAGTCCGAGCCCTGCGGCCTGAGCCAGATGAACGCCATGCGCTACGGCACGGTGCCTGTGGTCCACGCCACCGGCGGCCTGAAGGACACGGTGCCTCCCGCCGACGAAAACGGCGAGGGCGGCCTGGGCTTCACCTTCCAGAGCTACAATGCCGACGACTTCTACGCTTCCCTGAAGCGCTGTCTGGATCTGTACAACCACAACCGGGAGGGCTTCCGGGCCTTGCAGAAGCGGGGTATGGAGACCGACTTCAGCTGGGATGTGCCCGCGAAGAAGTACATGGAGCTGTTTGAGAAAATGCTGTCCTGGTAAAGTGAAACAGAGAACCGGACTGTTCCAAACGGAACAGTCCGGTTTGCTGTCTGAGACAAGTTTTACTTCTGCTTTCTCTCTTCGTGGCGCTTTTTTGCCTTGGTCCGCAGCTCCCGCAGTACCGCCAGGGTCTTTTGGTCGCCCGGGAACAGCCGTTTTAACAGGAAAATGGCAATGGCAAAGGTCACGATTTTCTCCGGGGACAGGGGCAGCCAGAGAAAGGCAAGATAGGCCCCTGCCACCGCCGTCATCCAGGCGATCTCAAACCAGGTGCCAATGGCAAAAAGAATGTAAGACCAGCCGTTGGTAATCATCCATGCCAGAAAGAAGCACAGCAGCAGCCTGGGGTTGGTAAAAAACAGAAGGATCTTCTTGAGTCTGTGTTTTAATGTTTCCATATATTTATACCCGCTTACGATTTTTACCAGAATAATCAAAGAACACGCCCTTGTCAATTGGTTTTGAAAATATTTAAGGAATTCTTCAAATCCTTAAGAGATTGCCGGTTCTTGTCAACTTGACCGAAAGAAACGGGAGAGGGCTGCCTTTATTAGAGATAAGTTGCTGAATCTTTGAAAAAATGGGGCAAAATAGGAAGAATGGATTGACAGGAAGGGGGAATCGTGCTAAGATTGCACTGTCTCAATTGGAAAGAGTTTTTCCAAAGCAAGATATACGACCGCCGGCGCTTACCGGCTAAGGCCATACGGACAGCCGGGTCGAATGCCGAAAACCGGGTTTCCCGGTTGGCAACTTCTGTTGCCTTATTGATTGAGTTAAAAGCTCAGTTTTATAAGTTATCAGTTGGTTACTATAAACCAAAGCCTCCCGGCAGAACTTGTGAAATGGTCAATAAGAGTAGTAAAAGTAATCTTTGCTATATAGACTCTAAACTCTGATCCATTGTGATTCGGCACATTTTGGTGCGAGACGAGACAAGATGGGTTTTCGCCTTTTTCTAGCGTGTCGAAAAAACGAGAACACAAGCGGTATGCTGCGGCATGCCGCTTTTTATATTCTTTGGGGGCGAAAGAAGGAGAGAAAACATGAAAAAAATCATTGAACTGAAAAACATCTCCAAATCCTTTGACGGGGAAATGGTGCTGGACAACATCAGCCTGGATATTTACGACAACGAGTTTATTACCCTGCTGGGCCCCTCGGGCTGCGGCAAGAGTACCACCCTGCGGATGATCGGCGGCTTCCTTCAGCCGGATCAGGGAGATGTGATCTTCCTGGGAGAGCGGATCAACGACGTGCCCCCTCATAAGCGCAACGTAAACACCGTGTTCCAGAAGTACGCTCTGTTCCCCCACCTGAACGTATTTGAAAACATTGCCTTCCCGCTCCGACAGAAGGGCGTGCCCAAGGCGGAGATCGAAGAGAAGGTGGGTGAAATGCTGCGCCTGGTGATGCTTCCCGGGTTTGCCCACCGTCGGGTGACCAACCTGTCCGGCGGCCAGCAGCAGC
>DEUP01000027.1:0-5242 GCA_002362625.1 Clostridiales bacterium UBA3259 | reverse complement strand
GGCGCTGATCAGCCACCCCAGGGTGCTATTGCTGGACGAGCCTCTGGGCGCGTTGGACCTGAAGCTTCGCAAGGACATGCAGCAGGAGCTGAAAAAGATTCAGAAGTCCACGGGGATCACCTTCATCTTCGTCACCCACGATCAGGAGGAGGCCCTTTCTATGTCCGACACCATCGTGGTCATGAGCGAGGGCAAGATTCAGCAGATTGGCTCTCCCACGGATATTTACAACGAGCCGAAAAACGCCTTCGTGGCGGACTTTATCGGGGAGAGCAATATCGTGGACGGCGTTATGCTGGAGGACTATCGGGTGCGCTTTGCGGGCCATGTATTTGAGTGCCTGGACTATGGCTTTGGGAAAAACGAGCCGGTGGACGTGGTGGTGCGGCCGGAGGATGTGGATATCGTACCTGCTCAGGACGGCCAGTTCCAGGGCACCGTCACCTCCGTCACCTTCATGGGCGTTCACAACGAGATTATCGTGGACATCCAGGGCTTTAAGTGGATGATCCAGACCACGGAAAGCGTGAATGAAGGGGAGTTTATCGGCCTGCGCCTGGATCCCGACGCCATTCACATTATGAAAAAGTCCAAGTATTCCGGTATGTTCGGAGACTATTCCTCCTTCTCCAGCGAGCTGGACGAGCTGTCTGATCCGGGAAGCGAGGAAGAGGGATGAAGAAAAATACCTATCGGGCGGCCCTGCTGCCCTATTCCCTTTGGGCGCTGCTGTTCATTCTGGTGCCCCTGGCCTTCGTCGGCTACTACGCCTTTACGGACAACGACTTCCGGTTCACCATGGAGCACTTTGTCCGGTTCTTCACCGCCACCAGCAATGTTACCACGGAGGGCGGCGTATCCCAGGAGGTACACACCTACCTGCTGATCTTCTGGCGCTCCCTGAAGCTGGCGGTAATCTCCACGTTTATTTGTTTGCTGCTGGGCTATCCTCTGGCCTATATTATGTCCAGAGCCAAGCCCAAGACCCAGCAGACCATGATGACCCTGATTATGATTCCCATGTGGATGAACTTCCTGATCCGCACCTACGCCTGGATGACCATTTTACAGGATACGGGCATTTTCAACAACCTCCTGGCGGGTCTGGGCCTGCAAAGGCTCCACATCATCGGTACGGAGGGGGCGGTGATCATCGGCATGGTCTATGACTACTTCCCCTATATGGTGCTGCCCATCTACTCCATTATGGCGAAGATGGACTATAAGCTTATCGAGGCCGCCCGGGACTTGGGCTGCGACAGCCTGGCCACCCTCCGGCGGGTGATCTTCCCTCTGAGCCTGCCCGGCGTGATCTCCGGCATTACCATGGTTCTGATTCCTTCCATCAGCACCTTCTATATTTCCCAGAAGCTGGGCAGCGGCAAGTTCTTCCTCATTGGCGACGCCATCGAGGGACAGTATGTGGCGAACAACCTCCACTTTGCCGCCGCCATGGCCTTTATTCTTATGGTGATTCTGCTTGCGGCCATGGCCCTTGTCAAGTATGTCACCGCCCGTTACGTCTATGGAGGTGAGGAATAATGGAAGATACGCCAAAGCTGCGCCTTCGCTCCAAAATCTATACCGGTCTGGTCTTCGCGTTCCTGTTCGCGCCCATTGTGGTCATGCTCGTTTACTCCTTCAACGCATCCAAAAGCCTGTCCGTCTATTCCGGCTTTTCCCTGCGGTGGTACCAGGAGCTGCTGTCTGACCGGAATACCCTTTTGGCTGTGAAAAACACCTTTACCCTGGCCCTGTCCGCCACGGCCATTTCCACCGTTATGGGCACCGCCGCCGCCGTGGGCATCCATAAGCTGAGAAGCAAATGGGCACGGCGGGTGCTGAATACCGTCACCGACATTCCCATGACCAACCCGGACATCATCACCGGCATCTCCCTGATGCTCATGTTCGTGTTTGTGGGCAGGCTCCTGGGAAGCGCCAGCAGCCTGAGCTTCTGGACCATGCTCATTGCCCACGTCACCTTCTGCCTGCCCTATGTGATCTTGCAGGTGCTGCCCAAGCTCAAGCAGATGGACAAGGCCCTGCCCGAGGCGGCCATGGACTTGGGCTGCACCCCCGCGGGAGCCTTCTTCAAGGTGGAGCTGCCGGAGATCATGCCCGGCGTGATCACCGGCGCCATTATGGCCTTTACCATGTCCCTGGATGACTTCGTCATCAGCTACTTTACCTCCGGCGCAGGCTTTGAAACCCTGCCCATCCGGATCTATTCCATGACCAAGAAGACCGTGACGCCCAAAATGTACGCCCTGGCCACCATCATTTTCTTTGTCACCCTCTCCCTGCTGCTGATGAACAACTTTGTCAGCAATGAGGACGAGGAGGCCCGGAAGCCAAAGAAGCGCCGGGAGCGTAAGGAGCTGAGCCGGAAGACGGTGAAGCGCCTCCAGCTTGCCGGAGGCGGCGCTCTGGTGATCCTGTGCGTGTGCCTGGTTGCTTTGCGCCAGCGGCCCCTGACCCTGAACGTCTACAACTGGGGCGAATATATCTCCGACGGCAGCGAGGACACCTTCGACACCGTTCGGGAGTTTGAAAGCTGGTACGAGGAGACCTACGGCCGTCCGGTACAGGTCAACTACTCCACCTTCGCCTCCAACGAGGACATGTACAATAAAATCAGCAGCGGCGCGGTGAACTATGATGTGATCATCCCCTCGGACTACATGATTGCCCGGATGCGGGAGGAGGACATGCTGCTGCCCCTGGACTTTGACAATATTCCGAACTTCGAATATATTGGGGAGGACTTCCGGGGACTGTACTATGATCCGGAGAACCAATACACTGTGCCCTACACCTATGGCATTGTGGGCGTGATCTACAACGCGAGTGTGGTGGACGAACAGGATGCCCAGGACTGGGATCTCATGTGGAACGAAAAGTACGCCGGCTCCATCTTGCAGTTCAACAACTCCCGGGACGCCTTCGGCACAGCTATGTACAAGCTGGGACTGGACGTGAACACCACGGATCCGGCGGACTGGGACAGGGCCTACGAGGAAATGCTCCGGCAGCGGCCTCTGGTCTACAGCTACGTTATGGACGAAATCTACAACATGATGGAGTCCGGGGAGGCGGCCATCGGCGCTTACTATGCCGGCGACTACTTCACCATGGTGGATGCCCAGGCGGACAATGTGGACCTGCAATTCTACTACCCGGAGCGCACCAATTTCTATGTGGATGCCATGTGCATCCCCGCCTGCGCCCAGAATAAGGAGCTGGCGGAGATTTTCATTAACTATATGCTCTCCGAGGAGCCTGCGGTTGCCAACGCGGAGTATACCTACTACGCCTCGCCCAACTCTCTGGTCTTTGAAAATGAGACGTATCTTGAGGATATGGGGGAGGACGTGATAGAGGTGCTGTACCCGAAGCTAACGAGCTTCTCTGAAAGCTATAACGCTCAGGCTTATCGGAATCTGGACAGGGATACCCTCCATTATCTCAACACCCTTTGGGAAAATATCAAGATCAACTGATAGACACCGTCCACGGAGAATTGTCCTCCGTGGACGGCTATTTTCAACAAATCGTCGGATTTGACAAGAGAAAATCCACCGGACTGCGAAAAATTTGCTATATTTTTGTTGACTTTTTCCGGAAAATGCGTATAATATAAATTCGTATGGATAAGAAAAAAGACTGTAAAATCCCTGAGTGCGGCGATTTACCGGACCTGAAAAAGGACAAGGTGGTCGTGGGTGCCAAGCAGCTGCGCAAGGCTGTGGCCTCCGGTCGGGCCAAAAGAATTTACCTGGCGAAGGACGCGGATCCCTCGCTGACGCTGCCGCTTCAGGCCCTGTGCGTCGAACATCATATCCAGATCACCTGGGTCCCCGAAATGAATGCCCTGGGAAGGGCCTGCGGCATCGAGGTGGGCGCGGCGGCAGCAGCCGTTGTGACAGAAAATTGATTCTATCGGAAAAATTCCGTAGAATATAAAAGCCGAAAGGCGAAAACCAAAGAAAGGAGATCAAGAATGCCTACTTTTAATCAGCTTGTCAGAAGTGGCCGTCAGCAGGTCACCTACAAGTCCACCGCTCCCGCTCTGCAGAGAGGCCTGAACACCCTGGAGAACAAGGCGACCACCCTGCCCTCCCCCCAGAAGCGCGGTGTCTGCACTGCTGTCCGTACCACCACCCCCAAGAAGCCTAACTCCGCTCTGCGTAAGATCGCCCGTGTGCGTCTGACCAACGGCATGGAAGTTTCCGCTTACATTCCCGGTGTTGGCCACAACCTGCAGGAGCACTCCGTGGTGCTGATCCGCGGCGGCCGTGTCAAGGACCTGCCTGGTGTCCGTTACCACATCATCCGCGGCACTCTGGATACCCAGGGCGTACAGAACCGGATGCAGGCTCGCTCCAAGTACGGCGCGAAGCGTCCCAAGGCTAAGAAGAAGTAATTCTCCTCGCCAAAACAAACTTTGACCCAATCCAAGCCCTTTCGCAAGGCTTTGCCTTGCCATGATGGTTTTTTATATATAAGGAACCTCTGGCCAGGCACAACGAAAGCAACCCCTCCGGCGAAAAGCCCTAAAGGGGATTTTCGGCGGAATGCTTTCGAGTACCGATGAAATCATTATATTATGAAGGAGGGAAGCAAAGTGCCCAGAAGAGGTAATGTTCCCAAGAGAGAGATCCTCCCGGATCCCAATTACAATTCCGTTCTGGTTACCAAGCTCGTGAACAGCATCATGCTGGACGGCAAGAAGGGCGTTGCCCAGAAGGTCGTGTATGGTGCCTTTGAAATCGTCGAGAACAAGACCGGCAAGAACGGTCTGGAGGTCTTCCAGCAGGCTATGGAAAACATTATGCCCGCTATGGAGCTGAAGGCCCGCCGTGTCGGCGGCGCCACCTATCAGGTGCCTATCGAGGTTCGTCCTGACCGCCGCCAGACCCTGGGTCTGCGGTGGATCACCACTTACAGCCGCGCCCGCAGCGAGAACACCATGAAGGAGCGGCTGGCCGCTGAGATCATGGACGCTGCCAACGGTACCGGCGCGTCTGTAAAGAAGCGTGAAGACGTCCACAAGATGGCCGAAGCCAACAAGGCCTTCGCTCATTTCCGCTGGTAATAAAGGAGATAACCAATGCCTAGACAGTATTCTCTGGAGAATACAAGAAACTTCGGCATCATGGCGCACATCGATGCCGGTAAGACTACCACCACCGAGCGTATCCTGTTCTATACAGGTAAGAACTACAAGATCGGTGAGACC
>DEUP01000007.1:1163-16176 GCA_002362625.1 Clostridiales bacterium UBA3259 | reverse complement strand
GGGACTTTTTTAACAGCCCCCTTTTTATCTCAGATTATGGACAAAATTGCTTAAATACTCCACAAACTCATATGCCGTAGGCTTTTCCCCTTTATGGGGAAGGCTTTCCCACAGGCCTATTTTCCTTGCGTCTCCGGAGGCATACGCGTCCTGCCGCATTTCTTCCATGGCACGCTCCATATCCGCTACAACCTGTGCCTCAGAAATTTCCTCCCTTTTTGCTATTTTTCGAATTGCCTCTTCTGCATAGAAATATTTCATATCTCTCCTCCGTAGTCTTTTCATGTGTAATTAGTTGGGCAAGCTATCTTACAACTTACAAATTTAGTCTAACTTATATAGACTATATATGTCAAGGCTATTTATTCGACAACTTTCGACAAAGCACCGAGGTAATGATATGGAACAATATGGCACCATTAAAATCAAATTGAATGAATTGCTCAAAAAATCTGATCTGAGCAAGAACAAGCTCAGTCACCGTGCAGAAATGCAACGCACCCAAATCAACAACTACTGCAACAATGAGGTCACACGCCTGGATACGGATGTGCTTGCCAGAATTTGCACCGTATTTGACTGCAAAATTGAAGACCTTCTGGAATTCATTCCACCCGAAAAGAAATAATTTTGAGCCGGAGGAAAATCCTCCGGCTCATGTTTTTTTGATTTTAGAGGTCGCAGTTGCCCACGGTTCTGGGGAAGGGCAGTACATCCCGGATGTTGCCCATACCGGTCAGATACATCACACACCGCTCAAAGCCCAGGCCGAACCCGGCGTGACGGGCGGAGCCGTACTTCCGCAGATCCAGATAGAAGCCATAGTCCTCCGGCTTCATGCCCAGCTCCTCGATCCGGCTGCTCAGAATGTCATAGTCGTCCTCACGCTGAGAGCCGCCGATGATCTCGCCGATACCGGGCACCAGGCAGTCCATGGCCGCCACGGTCTTTCCGTCCGGGTTCAGCTTCATGTAGAAGGCCTTGATCTCCTTGGGATAGTCGGTGACGAACACAGGCTTCTGGAAGACCACCTCAGTCAGGTAGCGCTCATGCTCGGTCTGCAGGTCGGTGCCCCAGTGGACAGGATACTCAAACTGATCGTTGTGCTGCTCCAGCAGAGCCACAGCGTCAGTGTAGGTGATGTGGCCGAAATCGCTGCTGAGCACATGGTTCAGCCGATCCAGCAGCCCCTTGTCAACGAACTGGTTGAAGAAGTTCATTTCCTCGGGAGCGTGCTCCAGCACATAGGAGATGATATACTTAATCATATCCTCCGCCAGGCGCATGTCGTCATTCAGGTCAGCGAAGGCGATTTCCGGCTCGATCATCCAGAACTCGGCGGCGTGGCGGGTGGTGTTAGAGTTCTCCGCCCGGAAGGTGGGGCCGAAGGTGTAAATATTCCGGAAGGCCATGGCGAAGGTCTCGCCGTTGAGCTGGCCGGACACGGTCAGGTTGGTGGGCTTGCCATAGAAGTCCTGGCTGTAGTCCACCTTGCCGTCCTCGGTCTTGGGCACATTGTTCAGATCCAGAGTGGTGACCTGGAACATCTCTCCCGCGCCCTCGCAGTCGGAACCGGTGATCAGGGGCGTGTGGACATAGACAAAGTCCCGATCCTGGAAGAACTGGTGAATGGCCATAGCCGCCAGGCTTCTCACACGGAACACCGCCTGGAAGGTGTTGGTCCGGGGCCGCAAATGGGTGATGGACCGCAAAAACTCCATGGAGTGCCGCTTGGGCTGAAGGGGATAATCTCCTGTGGAGGGGCCTTCCACGGTGATGGTCTCTGCCTGAATCTCAAAGGGCTGCTGCTTATTATCGGGAGTCAGTACCAGGGTGCCCTTCACAATCAGGGCAGCGCCAATGTTAATCTTGGCGATTTCCTGGAAATTGGCCATGGTGTCATTATAAACCACCTGAACCGGGGTAAAGTAAGTACCGTCGTTCAGGACAATAAAACCGAATTGCTTGCTGCCCCGGCGGTTTCGCACCCAGCCGCCCACGGTGACTTCCTTGCCGGCATAGGCAGATGTGTTTTTAAACAGCTCACGAACGGTGATGAAATCCATATTTGTTACCTCTTTTCTTACTGGTATCAAAATAAGTATACGCCAGTTCGGTAAATTTTACAAGAGGAAAATGAAATTTTTGTTAAAAAAATCAAAAGAAAGAAATTCTTAAATTGCGTTTCTCCACCGCTTGTTGTATAATATCGGGCGAACCGAATCCCTTTCGGCTATGCAGAGCGCCGTGAGGGCATCCGGAAATTCATTCCAAGTTCCCGCGCCTTAAGGCGCGATAAACCCGTAAAGAAGGAGCGACATCATGCTTTCCCAGCGCGGTAAATTTGAAAATCGGGCAGCGCCTTCCAGGCGGCATACCCTGCCCCTGCTGCCTCTGTGTTTTATTCTCATTGAGGTTTTCGCCTTTTTCTTTCTCTCCACAGCCGGTATCTCCGATGTGTTCACCCAGCATTCTCTCCAGCAGCAGGGCTACACCGACGAGGCCATCCAGAGCGCCAGCCTCTGGCCTCTGGCCTTTGGCGCCGTATGGGCAGTTCTGCTGACCGCTCTGCTTCGGCTGCTGCCCGGGAGGGCCTCCCGAATCGGCTTCGGTGTGGTCTATTTTTTCTTTCTGGTCTACGCCGTGGTGCAGACCGGCTATTTTCTCCTGTTCCGGGAAATGATGTGGTTTTCCGACTTCCGCTACGCCTCCGAAGGATCGGACTATTTTGACGTGCTGCTGAGCTACCCTTTGTCCTGGTGGCTGAGCATTCTGGGACTGATCGCCCTGGGTGTTCTCACCCTGTGGAAGTATCCCTGTTCCTATGGCCGGAAGGAAAAGCCCTTTGCCCTTCTGGCCGGAGCGGCGGCGGTTTTCCTTGCCGTGTCCCTTCCAAATCTGGTTTTTGCCCAGGACGAGGACATTCAGTACGCGGAATCGGATTACGGCCGTTCCCAGTCCGCCGAGGCCGCCTACGAGAATATGTTCAACGCCCATCGGCTGTATCAGGTCTGCGGCATTTATCAGACCGCCGTGAAGGATCTCTACACCCACAGCATCTATCCCCTGACCCCGGGCTATCGGAAGGAGCAGGAGACGGCCAGAGAGGAAATTGACGCTTACTTCGCTTCCCGGGAAAAAGGCGGCGACAACGCCATGACGGGCCTGCTCAGGGACAAAAACGTCATTCTTGTCCTGATGGAGTCCATGGATGACTGGATGATCGGCGAGCATACGCCCACGCTGGAAAAAATGATGTCCGAGGGCATCAACTTCACCCGCTTCTACACCCCTGGCTACGGCGGCATCCGCACCTTCAATACGGAGTTCTGCGCCAATACAGGCTCCTTCCTCCGAAGCGGCGGCGGCTATGCCTTTGACTATGTAACCAACACCTTCGACCAGTCCCTGGCAAGCCTCCTGACCCAGGAGGGCTATCGTGCTCTGACCTTCCATTATAACGACCCTTCCTTCTATTCCCGGGGCGTCTTCTCCCCTGCTTTTGGGTATGAGGAATACGTTTCCTATCAGGACTACGTGACGGGAACCTCCAAGTCCCTCTATGACGATCAGCTTCTGTTCGACAGTCAGCCCCTGAACGACGCCTTTTTCTCCGGAGAGAAGAAGCTGAACTTTGTCATTACCCGCTCCGCCCACTTAAGCTACAGATATAACGAGGTTCTCAGCTACTGGGGCCTGCAAAAGTACCCGGAATACAAGGGCCTGACCGGAAACGAAGAAACGGACTGCGCCCTTCTGAAGGCCCGTCTGGTGGATGATTTCTTTGCCCGGATGCTTCAGGAAATCGAATCCCACGGGGAGCTGGAGAATACCGTCATCATCGGCATCACCGACCACTATACCTACGGCTACAAGGACACAGCCTCCCTGCTGGAGCTGTCCGGGGTAACGGATTCCCTGCTTCTGGAAAGAACGCCCTGCTTCATCTGGGGCGCTGACGTTCCCGGGATGGAGGTTGCCAAGCTCCTCAACACCTCGGATCTGCTGCCCACCCTGCTGAATCTCCTGGGAGTTGACAGCGAATATGACTATATCGGCCACGACGCCTTTGACGATGCCTACGACGGCTTCGTCCCCTTCTCCGACGGCAGCTGGATCACTGGGGATCTGGCCTACAACGCGGGCACAAAGGCGCTCATGACCCTGGACGGCGGCAAAGGAACGGCCCCGAAGGAATTTCAGTCGGAAATGGCCAGCCGTGTGCAGACCTTTACCCGGATCAACAACCTGATTCTGGATACGGATTATTATAAGCAGCAAGAAGAATAAGGGCCTCCCGAAAAAACTGTGTAAAAAATCCCACGCTTGCGTTGCAGGCGTGGGATTTGCATGTTATACCAGATGGCAGGCGACAAAATGCTCCGGCTCCACTTCCCGCAGCTGGGGAACGGATTCATTGCACTTGGCGCAGGCCTGGGGGCAGCGGCTGGAGAAGGGGCAGCCCTTTGGCTTATTGATGGGACTGGGCACGTCTCCCTCCAGAATCTGACGCTTCTTTTCCAGCTCCTTTTCCGGATCGGGAATGGGAACCGCGGACAGCAGGGCCTTGGAATAGGGGTGCAGGGTGTTGGCGTACAGGGTGTGGCTGGGAGCCAGCTCCATAACGCTGCCCAAATACATGACCGCGATCCGATCTGAGATGTACTTCACAATGTTCAGATCGTGGGCAATGAACAGATAGGTCAGACCCATCCGCTGCTGCAAATACCGCAGCAGGTTAATGACCTGGGCCTGAATGGACACGTCCAGAGCCGAAATCGGTTCATCACATACGACAAACTCAGGCTCCACAGCCAAAGCCCGTGCAATGCCAATCCGCTGCCGCTGACCGCCGGAGAACTCGTGGGGGAAACGGTTGGCGTGCTCCCGGTTCAGTCCAACGATATCCAGCAGCTGAAGCATTCTTTCGTGACGCTCCTTGGGGGTATACATATTGTGAATGATCATACCCTCTTCAATAATGGAGCCCACAGTCATACGGGGATCCAGGGAAGCGTAGGGATCCTGGAACACGATTTGGGCTTTCTTTGTGAAGTCGAAGCGATCCTTCTTTTTGCGCAGATCCAGCTCCTTGCCGTCGTAGATAAGCTTGCCCTTGGTGGGGGTGTAAATGCCCATCAGGGTGCGGCCCAGGGTGGACTTTCCGCAGCCGGATTCCCCCACCAGACCCAGGGTCTCACCACGACGGATAAACAGGTCAACATCCTCTACCGCGTGCAGAGTGCGTCCTCCGGCAACCCGGAAGTATTTGCAAATGCCCTCAGCACGAACCAAAACATCATCAGCCATTATTTCTCACCTCTTTCTTCCGGGGAAGGGCAGTCAGGATGGAGCAGCCAGCAGCTGGCGGTGTGCTCTCCCTCCAACTGGAATTCCGGAGGATATTCCTCCAGGCACAGCTTCATGCAATGCTTGCACCGGGCAGCGAAGGCGCAGCCCTTGGGAGGATTCAACAGATCCGGGGGCGTACCGGGAATCGCGGTCAGCTTCTCATCCTTGGTGGTGTCCGGGGAAGGCAGGCTTTCCAACAGCGCCCGGGTATAGGGGTGGGCATTGCGATAGAAAATATCCTTGGTGGTACCGGCCTCCACAATTTTACCGGCATACATGACGGCGACCCGGTCAGCCGAGCCTGCCACCACGCCCAGATCGTGGGTAATAAGAATGATGGCTGTGTTGATTTCCTTCCGGATAAATGCCAGCAAATCCATGATCTGGGCCTGAATGGTCACGTCCAGGGCCGTGGTAGGCTCATCCGCGATCAGCAGCTTGGGGCGGCAGGCCAAAGCCATAGCGATCATGGCGCGCTGCCGCATACCGCCGGAGTATTCATGGGGATACTGCTTGGCCCGCTCCTCGGGATTGGGAATGTTGACCTGACCCAGGCATTTCACCGCCTCGGCGGCAGCCTCCTTCCGGGTCAGCTTTTTATGGAGCTTAATGGATTCCACGGTCTGCTTGCCCACCTGTGTGGTAGGATTCATGCAGGTCATGGGATCCTGGAAAATCATGGAGACTTCCTTGCCCCGGATGCCCTGCATCTGCTTTTCAGTGGCGCTGACAATGTCATGCTCCCCCAGCTGGATGGAGCCGTCCACAATCCGGGCAGGCGGCATGGGATTGAGCTTCATAATGGTCTGGGCGGTGACAGACTTGCCGCAGCCGGACTCGCCCACAATGGCGAGCACCTCGCCCTCGTCCACATGCAGCGTAACGCCGCGAACCGCCTGAACCTCGCCTGCGTAGGTATCGAAGGAAACCCGCAGGTCTTTGACATCAAGAACTCTATTTGCCATGAGATTACCTCCGAAGTTTGGGATCAAACGCGTCCCGCAGACCGTCGCCGAACAGGTTAAACGCCAGCATGGTAAGGCTGATGCAGATTGCGGGAATAATCAGCTGCCAGGGATAGAGGCGGAAATTCTCAATTCCCGCCTGGGCCAGGGAGCCCCAGGAACACATAGGCAGGGGCACGCCAAGTCCCAGATAGCTCAGCCAGGCCTCCGTAAAGATGGCGTTGGGGATGGACAATGTCACCCGGACGATAATGACGGACAGGGAGTTGGGAAGCAGATGCTTCGCGATAATCCGTCCGGCTCCCGCCCCAAGACCCTCCGTGGCAAGAATGTATTCCTGCTGCTTCAGGGCCACCACCTGACCGCGAACCAGCCGGGCCATGGGAATCCAGCCCACAACCGAGTAGGCGATGATGATCGTGGAAACGCCGGGACGGAGCACCAGCATGAGAAGGGTAACAATCAGCAGATAGGGAATGCCGTTCAGGATTTCAAGCACGCGCATCATGATAATATCCACGGTGCCGCCAAAGTAGCCTGAGACGCCGCCGTAGATGACACCCAGGAAGAAGTCGATCAAAGCGGTGCTGAAGGCGATCAGCAGAGAGATGCGTCCGCCCATCCAGATCCGGGTAAAGATGTCCCGGCCAAGGGTATCGGTGCCGAAAATGTGGACGTGTCCGCAGCCGGTGCTGTTGGGGTCGTCACAGACCGTGCCCATGGGGGCATTGGTGTGGCCGTAGTGCTGCTCCCGGTAATCGAAGGAGGAGACCATAGGAACCACGATGGACAGCACCAGCATCAGCAGAATCAGAACCACGCACACAAGAGCCACTTTATTTTTTATCAGCCGGCGGATAGCGTCCTGGGTAAAGGTCATGCTGGGGCGGCTGATGGTTTCTCTTTCTTCAACGTTTACGCCTACATGGGCGAAACGCTCCATTGCAATATGTTCCATACTCACTCCTCCAGCTTCACACGGGGATCAATCAGACCGTACAGCAGATCAACCACCAGGGTACACACAATCAGCAGCGCTCCATAAAAGATCGTCGTGCCGGAAATCATGGTATAATCGCTGTTTTTGATGCTCATAACGAAATACTTGCCCATTCCGGGAATATTAAAGATGCTCTCAATGACAAAGGTGCCGGTCATAACTGCGGCGATGGTGGGGCCGAGCACTGTGACCACAGGCATAATGGCGTTGCGGAAGGTATGCCGCCACAGGATCAGACGCTGAGACAGGCCTTTGGATTTGGCGGTTTTGATATAGTCCGCGCTGAGAACGTCCAGCATACTGGTACGCATCAGCCGGGATACAGTGGCCAGGGAACTCATTCCCAGGGCGAAGGCAGGCAGAATGGTCTGCTTCAGGTTGCCCCAGCCCTGAACCGGGAGGAAGGCATGTCCCAGCGCCTGGTTCAGCTTCAGGGCAAGGAAATATTGCAGCAGGGCGCCCAGAATAAAGCTTGGTACAGACACGCCGATCATGGCGATGACCATGGAGACGGTATCCGCCGCGGTGCCCCGCTTGACCGCGGCCAGCGCGCCAAGGAGCACACCGGCGATCACCGCAAAGATAATGGAACGGATACCCAGATCCGCGGAAACCAGGAATGCATCCAGGATAATATCCAGCACGGGCTTTTCATAGCTCAGAGAGATACCCAGATCTCCCTTCAGACAGTTACGCAGGTACATGCCATACTGAACGATCAGAGGCTTATCCAGACCATATTTAGCTTCCATACTGGCAAGGACGGAGGGTGGGGGCGTTTTGTCCCCAATGAAGGGCGTACCAGGCAGCATATGCATCAGGAAAAAAGTAATGGTGACCAATGCGAGCAGCGTCAGCAGCGCATAGAACACACGTTTCAGGATATATCGGGGCAAGGTTATTTCCTCCTTTTTGTTTACCGCGTT
The DNA here is from genome assembly GCA_002362625.1 of Clostridiales bacterium UBA3259. Next base: position 7,933 of record DEUP01000007.1, on the reverse strand, counting down.
CAGGCTGAGCGGAAGGTCCGCGGACAGCCGGGCCTTCTGCTCAGCCTGAAATCGAAAGCGCTTTTCAGGAACAGGAATCCATCCTAAGGCAAGCGCCTGAACAATGTGGCACGGGGTTGCCCCCGTGCCACTGAAAACGGAACGCATACAATCAGTATTGCGGTCGATTACACCCTAGCGGGGGAATTCCCCGGGGAATCAGTCAGCCAGTGTGGTGTAGATCAGGTTGTAGTACTGGAAGGGCAGACGCAGGGCGCCGGAAGCGATCTTCTCGCTGGCCAGATACTCCTCAGCTCTCCAGTAGGTGGGGATGATGGGCATATCCTCAGCCAGCATCATCTCAGCCTGAACGAAGATCTGCTCACGGGCGGCGGGATCGGTCTCGGACTTGGTGGACTCGATCAGAGCGTCATAAGCCTCGCTGGCATAGCCGGTGTGGTTGTTGCTGTTGTTGCTGGTCCACAGCTCCAGGTCGGTCATGGGATCGTTGTAGTCGGGGCCCCAGCCGCCGGCGAACAGGTCATAGTTCTTGGCATTTCTGCGGGAACGGGCCTCGCCAATGGTCAGAACCTCGATCTTGGCCTCAATGCCCAGATTCTGACGCAGCTGCTCCTGGACAACCTGGGAGAACAGCTCGTTGGCGGTGCCCTCACTGGTCATCAGGGTGATGTCGATCTGGCTGGCGTCGGTGTAGCCCAGGTCGGCCAGAGCGGCAGTCAGATACTCCTGAGCCTTCGCCACATCGGCGGTGGCGGAATACAGGGGCTGGCCGCCGTTGGCAGCCTTGACCACATCGCCGAAGGAGCCGCCGTCCACGCTGTTGATGCCCAGGGAGAAGCAGTCAGGAGAAGAGTTCTGGTTCTTGAACACGGTGGCGATCAGCTGAGTCCGGTCAATGGCGCAGGAAATGGCCTTGCGGAGGTTAACGCTGCGCATATCGGACAGCTTGGAGCCATCGTGAGAGGCAACGCCCGCCTCGTCCAGGGTATTGGTGTAGAAGTAGAAGCTGTAGCCGCCGGCGAAAGCATCCACATTGTAGCCCTCGGCAGTGAACATGCCGCTCTGCTCGCCGTTGCTCAGGTCGATGATGTCAATTTCGCCGCCCATGAAGGCATTGATGGCGGTGTTGCGGTCGGTGTACTTAACGAAGTTGATCTTGTTCAGGGAAACGCTGTCAGCATCATACCATGCGGGGTTCTTCTCAACAACGATCTTGTTGTCGGTGATCCACTCGGTCATGTAGAAGGGGCCGTTGTAGAGCATCTTGTCGGGAGCGGTGCCGTAAACGTCAGCGCCGACCTCGGTGTAGAAGGGCTCATAAACAGGGCTGAGAACCTCGAACTTGACGGTCTGCAGGAAGTAGGGCTGATAGCTCTCCAGCTCCACCTGCAGGGTGTAGTCGTCCAGAGCCTTGAAGCCCACCTCGTCCAGTGTCACTTCCTTGTCGGAGGTGCCGGACTTGTAATCCCAGTAGGCCTGGGCATTCTTGAAGACCATGCCGAAGGAGGAGTACTCGCTGGCATTCTCGGGGTTAATCAGCTCGCTCCAGGCGAAGACGAAGTCATTGGCGGTAACATCGGCCACGGGAGTACCGGTGCTGTCCACCCACTTGCAGCCCTGGCGGATGTGGAAGGTCCAGACCATGCCGTCGTCGCTGGTTTCCCAGGATTCGGCAGCGGCGCCGTAGACATTGTTGTTGCCGTCCAGCTTAACCAGGGCGTCATAGGTGTGACGGGCGACGGCCAGCTCGGTGGCGTAGGTCATCTTAACGGTGTTCATCACGTCCATGGTGGAGCATTCTACCGTGATGGCGCCGGGCTCGCTGGTACCGGTGTACATACCCTTGCCAACATTGGCGTTCTTGTAGGCCTCGTTGGCCAGAGCTGCCAGCTCGGAAACGCCGGCGCTTTCAGCAGGGGCCTGGGACTCGCCAGCCGCAGCAGAGGTGTTATCGGCCGCCGCCGCGGGTGCAGTGGTCGCGGTTGTGGTGTTGCCGCCGCAGGCCGCCAGAGACAGAGCCATAGCCATAACGAGCAGCAGAGCTAGGATTCGGTTTTTCATACTTTTCCTCCTCAAAATTTTTTCCGCCCCAGGTGTAAGGGGGCAAAGCCTTTACGGCTCCATCCGCCCAAGGCGTCATATTTCACTTCTCCCGCTGACGCGGAAGAAGGATTTATGCTTTCTTTCCATTTTTGAATCATCTGCCTGCAAGTAAAAATTCCAGGAAATTCATTGCGGATCCTTTTTCGTGGTACCGCGTATTCTGTTCATTTTCCTTTAGGAAACGAAAAAGTAATCAAAATGTAATTTCTTTCTCTGTTTTCAAGCAGGCACCATTGAATAAATAGCTTACTTCTCTATTATAGGGTAAAATGTCTCTTTTTTCAACAACGCATTTCACTGAATTTCTACGGGTTGTATCTTGCATAATTGTGCTTTTTGCACACAGACAAATGTCCACAACAGGCAAATCTTTTCCCGGCGCCCAAAAACCTCTTTCCGGGGCCGGCAGCCTACATCCAGGAAACCGTACTCGGCGGAGAACCGGATGGAATATACCCGGTATCTTCCGTTTCCTTTGTATAAATTATATAACAAATGGACTTCATTTTCAACGCACTAAGTTTCCTAATAATTTAGCAAAATAAAGCGTCATTTTGTGACTTTTGTACATGAACATCCGTCCATACTCAGAGAACACCCATTATTTCATGCAATTTTGACTTTTGCCTCTGCAATTTACGCTATGCTTTTCCTTTAAAAAGCCCGGAGGGGTCTGAGCCAACCTGTGTATCTCCCCAAAATCATGCAGGATTAAGGATGAAAAAATTCAGGTAGAAATCGCTTGACATGCCAATGTTTCAATGCTATAATGTCTCACGTGGTGAGTGACTCCCACGCTATGGGCCTTTAGCTCAGTTGGTCAGAGCCTCCGGCTCATAACCGGATCGTCCCGGGTTCAAGTCCCTGAAGGCCCACCAGATTTTACAGGTCTTCGCCTTTTCGAATATGGATACAGGGGTATAGCTCAATTGGTAGAGCGGCGGTCTCCAAAACCGTAGGCTCAGGGTTCAAGTCCTTGTGCCCCTGCCACAATTTACAGAAAGTCGTCCAGTTTAGGACGACTTTTTTGTTATATATAAACAAAAATCCAGCAATAACTAAACAGTCGTTCGAGAACATCCGTTTGCGTTTCCCTCTCTTTCCCTCCCTTTCCCGATCAATCTGTAATACGAATTGTAATAAACATTGTAATATTACAATCTCGTCCGACCCCCTTTGTGGTACACCTAATTAACTTTGAAAGGAAGTAAGTATCACGACAAAAGCTGAGAAAGTTGCCAGAATGGCCTAACTCAAGACCATCGTCGAAGGCAAGGTGAAAGAGTATAACGATGCTATGCTCGATAAAAAGTTCGCCGAAGCCGCCGCCATTGACAAGGCGATTGAGGAAGCCGTCAACGAGTATTCCTGTCTCGCTCGCGGAATCTGTTTCGATGAGTGCGCTGCAACCGATGATCCCATGATGGCTGCTATCAAGCGGCTCTCCTATGAGACCATCGCCGTCAAGGACAGCCCCAAGACCGAGGATAAGGCTGCAACCCGTGAGGTTATCACCAAGGAATGGCAGATCGATCTGCTGAAGCTCCATAAGCACATCGAGGGTGGCATCGGCCATGACAAGAGTTGGAACCACTATGTTGAGAAGTTCAACTTCCTCATGACCGCCCAGAAGGCTATCGACCTGGGAATCAATCCCAAGGATATCAACGATTCCTACGCCATGCCATAAAACCGGCAGGCAAAGTCGATGGCATCACCTCCAACCTGCTCATACTGGTGAAACCACAGATTACCCCGGATGGTCACCCTCTGCCCATGATCCAGCCAGACAAACTCTGTGCCGGAACGCTTCACTTCCTCCCCCTGTTGCCGCAGAAATGCTGCCAGATCTGTGCGTCTGGCTTCCTCCCGCTGCTGCTCTTTAAAGGGTATATAACTTTCCATTCGACCTCCTTGTCATTTTCAATCAAAAATGCCTGCTTACGTGTCCGGAGACACAATTCGAAACCAGGAACCATTGCTTTCAATCATCCCAGCTTTTTTCAGCTTTCCGATCTCCGCCGACATAGCGCTGCGCTCCACCCCCAGGTAATCTGCCAGCGCCTGCCGGTCATAGGGAATCACGAATTCCGAATTTCCTTGCTGCTTCGCCTGCTCCAAAAGAAACGCCATCAGTTTTTCCCGGGTGGTTTTGGGGGACATACAGCGAATTTTCCGGGTCAGCGTCAGATTTTTTTGCGCAATGCCCTGCAAGAGGTTGTATATCATGCGGCTGTGAAAGGAACAGGCATGGGAACAGCCGGTCAGAATCCGCTGACGATCCAGAAGAAGAACGGTACTTTCCTGCAAGGCAATGGCGCTGACCGGCAGGGTTTCCAGCCCGGCACAGGCAAAGGCTTCCGCAAACAGCCCACCAGGGGTGACCACCGTCAGTACGCTTCTATTTCCATAATAGTCATCCCGAACCACCTGCACAGCACCGGACAGAACTACTCCCACAAACCAGGCAGGGTCACCCTCCAGAAACACCGGATTCCCCTTGGGGACTCCGGTGATTTTTCCGTCCAGACACCCCAGCATTCCCTCCATTTCCGGCTGCGTGATTCCCGCAAATAAGGGACATTGGGATAAAACTTCAAAATATTCTTCCATATGCGCTCCTTTGTTGGATTTCCAACATACGTTTTTGAAACAGTATAGTAAACTTAGGCCATAAAGTCAAGGAAACAGGAGGAATCGATTATGATTCGCAAAATTATTGAAATTGATGAAGAAAAATGCGTTGGCTGCGGCGCCTGTGCGGAAGCCTGCCACGAGGGTGCCATCGCCATGGTAGACGGCAAAGCAAAGCTCATGCGTGATGACTACTGCGACGGTCTGGGGGATTGTCTCCCCACCTGTCCTACAGGGGCGATCTCCTTTGTAGAGCGGGAGGCGGATGCCTATGACGAAGCTGCTGTTTTGGCAGCGAAAGCAAAACAGGAAGAGAAGCTGCCCTGCGGCTGCCCCGGCTCCGCTGCAAAGGCAATCCATCGTCAGGAAGCCCCAACTGTCTGCGCCCCTCAGCAGTCCCAGCTTCGCCAGTGGCCGGTTCAGATCAAGCTGGCCCCGGTGAATGCTCCCTGGTTTGACGGGGCGAAGCTTCTGGTCGCTGCCGACTGTACCGCATATGCTTATGCTAATTTCCATCAGGATTTTATCAAGGACCATGTCACCCTGGTGGGCTGCCCCAAGCTGGACAGCGTGGATTATTCCGAAAAGCTCACCGAGATTTTGAAGCACAACCACATCCGCAGCGTCACCGTGGTTCGGATGGAAGTGCCCTGCTGCGGCGGCATAGAAAACGCTGTGAAAAAGGCGCTTCAGGTCAGCGGCAAGTTCATTCCATGGAACGTAGTGACCATTTCCACAGACGGCCGCATTCTGGACAGAGTATAACCCATCAGGAGGAAAAACCATGAATCATTCTATGTTTTGTTATCAGTGTGAGCAGACCGCCGGATGCAGCGGCTGCGTTGGCAAGGCCGGCGTTTGCGGAAAAAGTGCCCACGTCGCTAATTTACAGGATCAGCTCACCGGAGCCTTGATTGGCCTTGCCCGGGCCACCGACACCAATCCCCCCACCGCTTCCACCCACCGGGCTGTAATCGAGGGGCTGTTCACCACCTTGACCAATGTCAATTTCAACGAGGAAACCATCCTGCGGCAAATCGAAACTGTGCGCCGGGAAAAGGCCGCCCTGATTCCCGGATGCAGTGCCTGCGCCTCTCCCTGCGGACGAACGGAGGAGTATGACATGAACAGGCTCTGGGAGGATAACAAGGACATCCGTTCCCTCAAATCTCTGATTCTGTTCGGTCTGCGGGGCATGGCGGCATACGCCTATCACGCCATGGTGCTTGGCTACACCGATGAAGAAGTAAACCACTTCTTCTACGAAGGTCTGTTCGCCGTTGGTGAGGACTGGGGTATGGAGGAGCTGCTGCCAGTGGTCATGAAGGTTGGCGAAGTGAACCTTAAGTGCATGGCCCTGCTGGACAAGGCCAACACCGAAACCTACGGCCACCCTGTCCCCACCGCCGTACCCCTGACTGTGGAGAAAGGGCCCTTCATTGTCATTACCGGCCACGACCTGCGGGATTTGAAGATTCTGCTTGAGCAGACGGAAGGAAAAGGAATCAACGTCTACACCCACGGCGAAATGCTCCCTGCTCACGCCTATCCCGAACTAAAAAAGTATCCCCACCTAAAGGGCAATTTCGGCACAGCATGGCAGAATCAGCAGAAGGAATTTGCGAACCTTCCCGCTCCCATTCTATTTACCACCAACTGCCTGATGCCGCCCAAAGCCAGCTATGCCGACCGGGTATTCACCACTGAGGTAGTATCCTTCCCTGGTATTGCCCACATTGGCGAAGGAAAGGACTTCGCCCCCGTCATTGAGAAAGCCCTAGCGCTGGGAGGATTTGACACTGACCGAACCTTCCCCGGAATCAACGGAGGAACCAGTCTTACCACCGGCTTTGGTCACAATGCTGTGCTTTCGGTAGCAGATACCATCATTGGTGCGGTAAAAAACGGTGCGCTGAAGCACATTTTCCTGGTGGGTGGCTGCGACGGTGCCCGCACCGGACGGAATTACTACACCGAATTTGTCAAGCAAACGCCTGCGGATACAGCGGTACTGACCCTTGCCTGCGGCAAAT
>DEUP01000007.1:0-817 GCA_002362625.1 Clostridiales bacterium UBA3259 | reverse complement strand
GTGGCCCTGGCATTGTCGGAGGCTTTCGGCTGCGGTGTCAACGATCTGCCCCTGACCCTGGTGCTGTCCTGGTACGAACAGAAGGCCGTCTGCATCCTGCTGACCCTGCTTCACCTGGGGCTCAAGAACATCTACCTGGGCCCCACACTGCCTGCCTTCCTGTCTCCCAACGTACTGGATTTCCTGGTTAAAACCTTTGACATTCATCCGACAACTACCCCTGAACAGGATTTGAAGGCCATTCTGGGCTGAGTGAAAAGCAGCTGCCCTTACCCAACTGGTACTTGGCAAAGGCATGATCCTTCTCCACAGCCTGTTCTAAATACACTACACCCATGGCTGGGTCGTAATCGGGAAATTCCGGTTTCAGACACAGCCTTCCGAGGCCGTAAAGAGCATCCGCATTCCCCAGCTCCACAGCCTTTTCGAAATAGTATCTTGCCTGCTCTAAATCTGCTTCCGTTCCTGTTCCTGTTAAATTCATTGAGCCAAGACGGTAGTACAGTTTGTCATCTGCCATAACCTGCTCCATAGCCAGAAAGCCCCGATATGCTTTTTCATACAGATGGCAGGTGTATTCAGCCAGTTGGAACTCGCTATGATACGGGAGCGTGTGCGATCTGGAATGGCGAACGCCAAGGCAAAGGGCAAGCAGATAGGCAGACCCCAGATAACCAGGGATAATATCCCGGCAATTTTCCTCCGGCATTATCCGGCATATAGGAACGGGCAACTCAATATCACAGAACTGTCAAGGGTGTGCGATTTGAGCAGGACTACGGTTTATAAGTATAAATGCTTATCGACTTAACTCAGC